>JAHEIV010000058.1 GCA_024639205.1 Deltaproteobacteria bacterium
CCATCCCCGGCAGGTCCGTAACGACGGTCGCGCACTCACAGCCGAGTGCCTCGACCAGAACCAGCCCGAATCCTTCGCGCTCCACCGAAGGGAAAACGACGACATCGGCCTTCCGATAAAGTGCGGCCAGTGATTCGTTCTTCACCGCCCCCGCGAACACAACCCTCTCCTGCATGCCCCTCTCAGCGACTTTTTTCTGCAGGTTCTGTTTTTCCTGACCATCACCGGCAATAATAAGCGATACCTTCGGGTGCGATTCTGCAATTATCGGCAGGGCATCGATCAGATAGCGCACGCCCTTTTGTTCCGTCAGCCGGCCGGCATACAAAAGCTTCTCAGTGCTTTGTCTTCGTGGCACCGGGCAAAAGCGCTGCTGCAGGTCTACTCCCATGGGGATTACGTGGATGGCGGCACCCGGTACCTGCAACCGCCGGAGGTCAGTGGCCATCGATCGGCTGACGACGGTAACAGCGGCGCTTCGGGTCGCAACAGCCCGTTTCAGGATCCCGAAGCCGCTGCCGGTCAGACCGTAGAGATCACTGCCGTGGGAGGTGGCCAGGATCGGTGGTGCCGGTGAAGACATGCGGGCGGCAATGGCCGCTGTCACCCCCTGGGGAATCAGCCAGTGTGCGTGGATGCAGTCAAAGCGGCGGGTTCGCACCAGCTTGACGGCAGCCACCAGCTGGGCGAGCAGGAAAAAAGGGACCAGGGCATACCGCGAGCGTTTGGCGTTCAGGTTGGAGAGAATCCCACCCCGGTATGCCAGGTTCTGCCGGCTGGCAAAGAAATACCGAAACCGCTTTACATGCAGGCCGTCCATCACTTCGGCTGCTGCGGCACCAGCGGCATGCGGCGCCAGCACGTGGATGTTAAAGTCGTTTGCCAGCCGGTGGCAGAGTTCAAAGACAAAGGGCGGTTCTACATCTTCTTTCCAGCGCGGAAAAGTGGAGGTGAGCACCAGAAGGTTTTTTCGTCGGGTGTGGTATTTCGGCACCGGCTTACCGCCCCTCTGGTTGATTGGCCTCCGGCTCTTTGCGTCGCATGGTTCGGGGAAAAGCCCGGCGTTCGAATCGCATCTGGGTGATCTGTTCCGAGATCAGGCTCATCATAAATATGATTACCGAGGAGACAAACAGCAGTGCACTCATGTTGGTAAAACGCCCCATGGTTACAAGGGTGTAGATGTAGCGGGACATTCCGAGAACAAACATGATCAAGCTGACCGGAATAAAAACCCGCATTGGCGAATAGAGCGTGGCTATTCGCGTGATGATCATGAAAAACCGGACACCGTCTTTTAACAGTTTGACCTTGCTGCTGCCTTTTGTCCGTTTGGCAGTAGCGATGGGTATATATTTCACACTCCGGCCGGTGCGCAACACCCCGAGGGTCAGGGTGGTCGGATAGGAGTAGGTATTGGGCAGCAAGTATAAAAAACTCCGGGCAATGTCAATCTTGATGGCCCGAAAACCGGAGGTCAGATCCTTGATGGTGAAGTTGGCGGCATAAGAGGCAAAACGGTTGTATACAGCGTTTCCCAGGGCCCGCAACACGGACGATTGGCTGCGCAACGAGCGCGCCCCGACCACCATGTCAAATTCCGGGAAACATTCAAGAAGGCGACCGATATCTTCCGCATGGTGTTGTCCATCCCCGTCCATGAAAACCAGGATATCTCCGGTTGCCACACGAATCCCGCTCTTGATGGCGGCACCGTTGCCGATGTTATACGCGTGGCGGTATACATCGGCGCCGGCATGCTGGGCGATTTCAGCCGTGTCGTCGCTGGATCCGTCGTCGATGACAATGAGTTCGGCATCCGGATAAAGAACCCGGATACGTGCAATCAGCTTGCCGATGGTCTGGGCCTCATTGCAGACCGGAATGACAATGGATACGCTCGGACGGGTCATCTGAACAACTCGCGATCTTTATTCATGCAGTTATGTGTCAGCTCATTGATGATACCAAGGGCCTGTCGACATCTTATCCTGCCCCGGTTCGGTTCAAATGCGATCAAGATTATATCAGCATGCAACGGTTGCGGTCAACCGCGGGTTTCGGACGGCTGTCGGATTTTATCAGGGCTTTTTTCTTCAAACAGCAGTCGATAGGCCTCCCTTTTTTCGCGATAGGATTGGTTGTCCGGATCGAGTTGCAGGGCGGTTTCCATGCTGCTCAGTGCGGGCTGGTAATTGCCGAGTCGGTATTGAAAATACGCCAGCCCCACCCAGCGTTCCGCATTACCCGGTTGCAGCTGCGTCAGGATCTCCTGCAGGCGAAGGCATCGAAGAAACGTCGACCTGTCTACGGTTTTGTGGGTCAGCAGACGCAGTGTAATCCATTCGCTGCAATATTGTGCGAATCGATTGCGTATAACGACACTGTGCGGGTATTGGCGCCGCAGATCTTCGAAGATCGCGATCCCGTCGGTCTCCTTTTCTGCAGCGAAGGCACGCTCGATCTGTTGCCGGATGAGCAGGTTCAGGTCCAAATCGACTTTCTCTTTATTCTTATTCCACCAGTTTTTCCAGGTAGCGTATTCATAGCGGCTTTCGGGGGGAAAATCGACACCGCAGAAAAAGGCCAGATCGATGGCCAGTTCATGATCGTAGTGCTGACGGGTGTCGATGGAGGGAAACTGCAGGGTTTCGATCAGTGCCGGAATACCGGATTTGATGCCGTTGGAAATCAAGGATTTGGCAGCGGCGCGCTGCACATAAACACTCTTGTCCGACAACCCGCGATCCAGTGCGTCACGCACCGATGGACTATTGCCACAGCAAACCAGGGTGCCGGCAGCCGCTGTGCGAATCACTTCGTCCTTATCAGCCAGCATCGGTATCATGCTGGCCGAAACCCTGTCGGCGAGCTCCGGCTGGATGGGTTTCGCATTAACTGCCCAACGATTCAGCGCCAGGACGGCTTCTCTCCGGCAGGCCTGCGAGAAATCGCTGCGGCCGGCTTGCAGCAGAAATTCGACGGCCTCGCCGGCCGAAATCCGACCGATAGCCCGAATGACCTGCACCCTGGCCGCCTCATTCGGATCATTTCCCTTTTGCAGCAACGCATTCAAGGCCGAGCGAATCTTCCAGCGTCCGAGTTTGCCGGCTGAAAAGGTTCGAACATTCGGATCCCTGGCTTCGAGCAGCATCAACAGCGCATCCCTGGTACCGCCGGGCATTTTGCCGGCAAAAAGCAGCGCATCCACGATTTCGAGAATCTCCCGATTGAGCGTGCCTGCATCGGAAACCTTCAACTTCCGCAACAGCGCGCTGACCACAGCCGGCTCGCTTTTTTCAACAATGCGCCCCCTGGCAGCAAAACGACGAAACACATCCGGATCGCTCAGTCGGGCAACATCGTCGTTGACCGGGCCTTGGCCTGGAACAAAGACATCTGTTTCCGGTTGCTGGGTCGACGTCGCATTGGCAGCAATCGCCTTGTTGCCGATGGTCGAAAGGCTGGTTTCGGTATCGTAGCAAAGCGAGTGCCCCATCCATTTGTAATAACGATTGTTCTTTCTGTCTGGATGGCTGTAGGTGTCCTGTCCGCCCAGGTCGAAAAGAACGGCATGACTCCAGTCCTGTGGGGCGATCGGAGGGATAAGACCGCCGAAACTCTGGCCGAACTCTTCCGGATTGGACGTATACCGATCATTGCCGCGATAGTCGATAAGCATGCCGAATGCTTTCGGTTTTCTGGCGGAAGCATATGCATTTTGGGCAAGCCTTTGACGGGTGCGTTCCCTTATAACCTTTTCGGTTAATGACTGCTTTTTCTTTTGCGCCGCTTCCACCACGAGGGCCTTGACATATTCTTCAGAGGGACCGTAACTATCGTTGCCGCGGTGATCGACCATGATGGCGACAGACCGATCCGAGGCGGCTCCCCCGCTCAGCAGGTTGCCATAGTAACGATCGTCTCCGCGATGATCAACGAACACGGCGCTTCCCAAATGGATAGCAAAGCCAACCCCCAGGCCATTTTCCGGAATGTACCTGTCGCTGCCGTCGTGGTCGACCAGCGCACCGATGGACAAAAAGTAGCTTGCGCCCATGCAGTTCTCGTGACTCGAATAGTAAAAATCATCTCCACCACCGTCGCTTAAAAACCCCACGCCACCATACAATGAGGCCTGGCGGCCCCAGTCGGGCGAACGCACCGACAGTCCCACCCCCTGTACGTGCGACCAGTCATCCGGCAGCAGTTGCCCTCGGATCCGATTTCGATCGGCCAGATACTTGTCGCTGCCGCCGGCGTCACAAAGCAGGCCCGCGCCCATCGTCGAGCCGACCCCCTGCCCCAAACCGGTCACCGTGTAGCGGTCGCTGCCTCGCCGGTCGAGCAGAACGCCGATACCGAACAATCCGAACCCCTGCCCCATCACTCCCATCTCATATTTGTCGTTTCCTTCGTAATCCGCCAGAATGCCGATCCCGAATATTCCACAACCCTGGGCCAGATCGCCTGCCCGGTAACGATCATCACCCTGAAGATCGACCAGCAGCTCGACCGAAAGGTTGCCAAACCCCTGCACGGCCCGGTCACCTTTGGTGCCGTGCACATCGTTGCCTTGCAGGTCGATGAGAACCGATATCCGACCTGGGGGAGATAGATCCGTACGGCCCTTCAGACGGTACGTGTCGTTGCCACCGATATCGACGATCAGCGCTCCGGACCGGGCGTGGCGATCATCGCCCGTTCCGGCGATGATAATGCTGCCGAGCGGTGTCGGTATGTCCAGTAAAAAACTTTTGGCCGTAGCTTCGCTCTGAAAATATCCCGCCGAATGCCGATCGTCCGGCAGGTTGCGGATAAAATCATCGATCGCAGCAGATATCCAGGCCCCGGCGGTGAATACCGCAGCGAAATCGATTTTCTGGGCGATGGAAAGAATTTTTGTCTGGGTGTGTGTCGGTGCGGTCAGAAAGTTGAACGTTAATCCATCGGGGTAAAAATATAGCTCCGGCCGTTGCGACAGATGGGCCGCCTCTTCCGCCGACAGGCTCGCGTAGGCACGGTCGAGCAGCAAGGCCGCGTCGGTCAGCGCAACCACCAGGCGGGCCAGCTCTTGCTCGAAAGCGGATGAAATGCCGATCTGCCGGATCTGTTCGAGAATCACGGCGTCGGGAGGGATTTTATACCGATCAAACAGGTAGCGGAGCGCTTCTGCCAGGCGGGGCTCGGGTGGGATGTGCGTGAGGTTCCGGCCAGGGTAGCGAACGCCGCCGTTGATGATCTCCACCGCCGTCGGAAATATATCCGCGATGCCGTTTTCGGCAGCCGCCTGCAGGTTATTTGAAGTTTTCTCGGCCCAGTGCTGCAAAAAAAAGGGGGACCGGGACAACTGGTCGATCAGAGGCAGCCGTGCCAGTGCACGGTAGTCTTCTTCGTTGACGATCGGCCGCCGCAGGTCGGTTTCATTCAAGCCGAGGATGTCCAATGCGTGCTTGAGCGGATCCGCATCGCCGGCAACAACCGAACCGGATTCGCCGAAACGGTCCCGTGGAAGAACCTCATCGCCGGAACACCCGCAACAGAGCGCAACAGCTGTCCAGATCAGAAAAACCGGCAGACACGACTTCATTGCGTTACTTTCTCCAAGGCCTGGATCAGTTGTTCGATACGCGGGTCGCGGTCACTTTTTTCCGCAGGCTGTTTTACATCGGCAAAATGAGCCAGCATGAGGGCCTCGCTGTAATTTCCAACCTGATAGGCGGTCAGGGCCAGGCGGTAAAGATCCAGATAACCGATGGATGGCGAAAAAAAGTTTTCGCTTCTCATCAAGCTTGAATAGGCCTTGCGATATTGCTGAAGCGCAAAATAGCACTGCGCCATCGCCTGGTGCAATTCAATCCGCTGCTGTTGTTCCGCTCGATTCAGGGCCTGGCGGTAGAATATCAGGGCCTGGGTGTATGACTGCATCGCTTTCAGTCCGGCAGCCTTCCGAAGATAGCCTTCCGCGTGATTTGGAAAGTTTCGTATGATCCGCTCGGCGTGCTCCACCGATCGCTGAAAATCTTTCTGTTCGGCGAAATACAACGACAGCAGCCGGTTGATCGTCAGGCCATCCGGATAGATGCGGAACAGTCTTTGCGCCTCCGATATAAAATCGTGTCCGGCAGGTGTCGACATCCGCTGAAAGTCAATCCGACTGACCGCTGCCGGGTTGATGATCTTCAGCTCATGGGCGTCGGCGATGTCCCGGTGCCTGGCATGGCGAATGTAAAGGATCTCCCGATCGTCGAAAAACACGGGTACGTAGCCCAGGTTGCGGATAACCGGCTCTTTGTTCAACGCGGAGCCGATCGGCAGGGAGAGGTAATCCGGGTCGAAGCGCTGGAGAAAATCGCGGCAGGCCTGCCTGTCGTAAATCGCGTTGGCGCCTATGAAATAATCCCTGTCCGTGAAAAGGAAAGGCACCTGCATATCCATGTAAATGAGACAGTCGGGCCACATCCGCCAGCTCAGGTAACCGCCGGTGACCGGATCGTTCAGGATGCGACCCTTGGCCCCGACATGGTGCAGAAAAGCGCTGACACCGATCGGCAGACCGGCGCGCGTAACTGGATATTTGGGCCGCTTGCCATAAAGGTTATTCATATAGAGAAATGAAACAACCAGCAGTGTGACGGTCACCACCACCGCTGCCGGGTTCCAAATCGTCCGCGACCTTGCATCCGATTTCTGTCCATCGAATGCAGCCAGACACGGCAGCGACAGCAGAGCGAACTCGTGAACAAAGCGGATTCCCCTGGTCAGCAGAAAGCATCCACCGGCGAACAGCACCAGGTGGTGGAAGAGAATTTGCCGCCGGCAAAGCCGCAGCAAAACAACGCCTGCAATCGAGAAAATGAGAAGGTTCGACACAGTGGTAAAGTCCGGAGCAAGGCCGATTAGTCGAAACTGAAACAGGTCGCCGAAAACGACTTTGCGCAGTTCACTGATGTATTGGGAAGCATAGGCGGTATCGGTGAATGGAACCCGCAGCAGCTTTGCACCGTAAGGGGAGACGAACACCGCAGCCATGCACAGCGCCACAGGGATGAGAAAGCGGTAGTTCTGCCGCTCTTTCAGCCGGCCCTGCTGCAACCGGCCCCGGAAATAATCTGCCAGGTAACAGCCCACAATCAGCATCATCACCGGGTATTCGATCCCGTGAAAATTCACCCACACGATCGCCAATGCCGGCAGCAGGTATGCTTTGCGGCGGTGATGCTCGAGAACGTAAAGGAAAAGAGCGATGAAGAGATAGGAAATACCATAGGGCCTGATACCCTCCCCGGAGTCTACAAACAACAGAAAATACAGCACAAATAAAGCTGCAGTGCTGATGCCGGCCTCCCGTTTTCTAAGGATTAGATAGATGACCGTCAATGTAGCCGTGCAGAGCAGGGTCCGGAAAATGATGAGCCCGTGGTGGCCGAAGAACCGAAAAACGATGTAGATGAGAGCCTTGAACAGCCACGAATAGCTGATGATCTCCCTTTGGGGACTGACAAAGGAGTAAAAGCTGGTCTCCGGGATCTTGCCGTGTTCGACCAGATAGCGTCCGCCGTTTAGGTGAGTCCATAAATCCGTATCAAAAGCGGAGATCGGCCACAGAAGAAAGTAGGTACCCGTCATCAGCAGGATAACGGCGAAACAAAGATCCAGACTGCGGTCCGGCAGGCTGCCGAGACCCGCGATGCGGATTCGCAACCCTTCAGCGATGTTTCCAGAGGATTCAGTGGACAGGTTTTTCGCGTTATCATTGGAATTCATGAACGCATCCGGAGGGTGGCAACGGTTCTTAATCCCTGAGCCTTGCATGAAATTTGATGAGAAACGATCGAACCGGTGACGCAAAACGATTGGTGGAACCACCATTGCCGGCCGGCAACCCCCCATCGGGCAGGGATGGACATCGGTTTTATATATTGCATTTATCCGTTTGTGTGAATCGGCCCGCGCAAGTTACTGGTATTATACCACAATGGAATTTTTCTGTATACGGCAACCTTTGCGCCGAATGGCACGTCGGCCGCATCCGCCGCTCGGCAGTGGCCACCGGTTTTCACTGCAGGCTGCAAGTTCTGCCGACGATATTCACTCGTGCGACCGCTCATCGCCTCCTCCCATCGAGTTTGCGGTCATTGCCAATTTGACCCGGCTCATATACAATAATAGCCTCTCATTTCACATCGGCTGAAGTCGTTGCGTGGAATCTGTGCGAAAAGCCTCTTTGGTTCCCCTATGGAGACGGGCATTGCTTTCGAACAGCAAACCTGAAAACGGTTTGATCCGGCTGTTGCCGGCGGTCGTCGTATTGCTGCTGGCGGTCGGCTTTTTCTCTCCAGTGATCTTTCTGGGTAAAACGTTTTATGCCTTTGACGCACTGCTGCAATTCTACCCGTGGAAATACCTTGCACCGGGTTTTGAGGCCCAAAACCCGTTGATCACCGATCCGATAAACGTTTTCTATCCCACCTACGATTTCTATTTTCAGCACATCAAGCAGTTGTCGCTGCCCTGGTGGTACCCGGATACGTTCTGCGGCAAACCGTTTCCCAGCGGCATCTACCCGATGAACAACCCGCTGGTTTTCCTGAGCAATCTGGTGCTGCCGCTCATTCGGGCCCACGATTTCGTTCTGTGGCTGCACATGCTGGCAGCCGGCATCTTCATGCTGTTTTATCTGCAGGAACTTCGTCTTCGGACCTGGGCCGCGCTTATCGGCGCGGCGGGATGGATGTTTAACGGGCACCTGATGGTCTGGTTCGAATTCGAGCATCTGCCGATCATGGCCGCCACCTTGCCCGCGGCGCTGTTTTTTATGCACCGCTGGCTGGCTGGCCGATCCCGGCTGTACTGTCTTTGTTTTACAGCTGCCGTCTCTCTTTCCGTTACCGCCGGATACTCGCACGTGTTGATCTACGAGCTGCTCTTTCTTTCCATTTACTTCGCTGTGTTGATCGGAAAGCTTCGACGCCATTATTGGCCGCCGGGCCGTATTCGGCCTGCCGAGTGGGTTAACCTCGGGTTGTGCCTTACACTGGGGGCCGGTATTTCGGCCAATTTTTTCACCAGCTCCCTGATGCTGCTGGACGACTCCCAGCGGGAAGAAATCCCCTTCGCGAGACTCTTCGATGAAACCGGTCAGGTTCCGGTCAAATACCTGACCACCTATATTTTCCCGGATTTCTACGGCAACCCGGCCGATGATTCGGTGGTATTTACTCCTCGCAAACGGCGAATGCAGCCCTACAACAACTATAACGAGCTGTGCGTTTACGCAGGTATCCTGCCGCTGTTTCTTGGACTGGTGACCGCAGCGCACCCTCGCCGGAGGCAGTTTTCACTTTTTTACCTCGCGGCTGCTGCCGTTACCCTGGCGATGGCCATGGGCACGATACTCTACTACCCGCTGGCAAGGTGGGTCATCGGCCTGGGGTATTCCACCCCCACCCGAATCCTTTTTCTGACCGGCTTCTGCGTCGTTGTACTCGCGGCATTCGGGGCCGATCTATTATTGCGACGCCGGGAGGTAAATCGACGGCTGGTGTTCGCTCTCTGGGCAGTGTTTGCAGGACTTGCAATTGCAGTGGCGGTCTCGGTGCAGTCAGAGGCCGTCGTTCGCTGGTTGATCGGGCCGGTGAAAGCAGCCGATTGGCTTCACGACTACCCGATTCTGGCCGGACACTTCTCCTTGCTATCCCCGGCCATTTTGTTTCCGCTGGTACTGGTTTTGCTTTCGGTTGCTGTTTTGACCGGCACTCTGTTCGCAAAGTCCAAAAGATCGAGTGACATCTTTATGGCGCTGGGGATGCTGATCCTGGTTGTGGATCTCGGCGGCTTCGGTCTGAAATACAACACGGCCTCACCGGTCGAACTCGCTTATCCAACCACCGGCGCCATCCGATTCCTGATCAACCGTCCGCCCGGCTACCGGGTAATCGCCTACGGCAATTTTCTGGACAACACGCTGGCTCCTTACCGGGTAGCGGACATCGGCGGACACTCCTCCTTCTATCCCCGTCGTTTCGGCGAGTATTTGTTTCTGAGTCAGAACAACCTGCAAACACCTGTACCGAAAACCTTCGACAGCTGGATCGAATTGGACACCTTTGGCTCACCGCTGCTCGACCTGCTCAACAGCCGGTATATCCTGATGCCGCCGGGTGCCGATTCGGATGCACCGAACCTGCGCCTGATATACGACAAGGAGATCTCCATCTACGAAAACCTGGCGGCATTTCCACGGGCTTTTATCGTTGCCGATTATCAGTTTTGTGAAAACCGCCGTTCGGCCTATCAGGTGATGGGCACCTTTCGCAACACCGATTTCCGTAACAAGGTTATACTGGAAGACCAGCCCCCCGCCAAATGGCAATCGGATGCAGCGGGTCTGCAAAAAGCGGCGCGATCGGAGGTCAAAGCCGTTCGCTACGGCACCAACCGGGTGGAAATTGACATCCACACCGACCGGAAAGGACTGCTGGTGCTCAGCGAGAGCCATCACCCCGGTTGGCGGGCCACGATCGACGGTCGGCCCGTCCCTATCCTCAGGGCCAACTATGTGCTGCAAGCAGTCGCCGTTCAAGCCGGCGATCAAAAGGCGGTCTTTGAATTTGATCCTGTTTTACTGAAGGCAGGAATGGCGGTTACCTGCGGCGGGTGGGTGATGCTGGCCATTTTGTTGATATGGGCCGTGTGCCGGCATAGCAGAAACGGGATTCAACGGGCGTGAGGTGACCGGGTCTCCTCCGATGTTTAGCGACAGTGTTTATGCCTTGAATCCATTCCGAACAATCAATCCCAGGTCCAACGCGGCGCCGGCAGCAGCGGCGAGAACCTGAAGCCC
>JAHEIV010000465.1 GCA_024639205.1 Deltaproteobacteria bacterium
CCATTGCCTATTCGGGACCGGGCAACGACGGTTGGCTCAAAACAGTGCAGATCGGCAATACCGGCACCATCGTCAATCCCCAGATCGATACGCTCGAGTTTGACACCGCTTACGGACTGCGGCCTTCGATGGTTCCGGTGGCAACTGATTTCTATGCGATCGCCTACCGCGGACCGGGCAACGACGGCTGGCTCAAAACCGTTGAAATCCAAACCGACGGGCAGATCACCGGTTCGGTCATCAGCAGCTTCGAGTTCGACACGAACACCGGCTTGGAGCCGCATATCATCAATCTATCGGGCACGTTTTACGCCATCGCCTACTCCGGCCCGGGCACCGACGGCTGGCTGATTACGATCGAAATTTCCGACAGCGGTCAGATCGTCACACCGGCGATCGAGAGTCTCGAGTTCGACACGGTCTACGCATATCACCCCCGGATGGTCAATGTCGCCGGAGACATTTTTGCGGTGGCCTACCGCGGACCCGGCAACGACGGCTGGCTCAAGACCATCGGCATCAGTCCCTGATTGGTCCTGTAAGGATTGCAGGTACCTTTCCATTTTTTCATCTATTTGGCACACGATCCGAAACGAATGCAGCAAAAAGACAGGTCCGGGTTGGATTTACCATTGTAAAACCCGGAAGAACTGGAAGCAAAAATAGCTGAACCGCATTTCTATCAGCTGCTGACCTGAGAAGCCAGGTCGTATACCGGCAGCAACAGGCCGGCGATGATAACGGCGAACAACACCCCGGCAATCACAAGAATAACCGGCTCGATCAACTTGCCCAGCGCGGCCACCAGGTAAGAAAGCCGGTCGCGATATTCTTTGGCGATGTGATCGAGCTGCTCGGACAGCGTCCCGCTCATCTCCCCCACGTTGAGCATGCGAATCACGTAAGTGGGGAAAATATTGCTGTCCTGGAAAGAATCGGCAATCCCCTCACCGCGGGTGAGGCTCTCGCGGATCCGATGCAGTTTGTCGCGATAGACCTGGTTGCCCACCGCCTCCCTGAGAATTTTCATCGAATGCAGCAGATCCACTCCGGCGTTTAGCAGCAAAGAAAAGTATTCCGTAACAAATGCCAGTATCGACGCCGTTGCGATGGTTCCGGCAACCGGCGTGCGCAGCAGAATCGCATCGGTGGCTTTTTTAAAGGCCCGGTTGGTCTTTCGGGCCGTAAAAACAGAAACAAGTGCGAGCGCAACCGACAGAAAAACAAGCAAAGAATAATCGCGAAGAAAATAAGAGGTCTTCATGACCGCCACGGTCAATGCCGGCAGGGTGAGGTCCATGTCTTCAAACAGCGACAGAATTTTCGGCGCGACGTAATACACCCAGAAAAAAAAACCGGCCGTCATGACGGTCAGGACCATCGCCGGGTAGAGCAGGGCCTGCTTGGTGTCGCTGATAATGGCCTGAAGTTTTTTCAGATGTTCGGAGGCGTTCTTGAGCATCTCGTCGAGCCGGCCGGTTTCCTCCCCGATTCGAATCAGATGGATCACCGCCTTGGGAAAGATGTGCGGGTAGCGATCAGCGGCATCGGAAAAAGAACTGCCGCCCTTGATGGCGGTGATCATGTTGCGGATATCTTCGGTCACCGCCGGCCGTTCCAGGCTGCCGGTAGCCTCTTCCAGAGCCGAGGTCAGCGTCACGCCCGAGCGCAGCATCAGCGAGATGTTGCCCAGCAACTCGCTCTGGGCGGATTTCGGCAGCCGCCTGTGCAACCGCAGGTTGCCGAGTCGCTCCACCCATGAGCGCAGCGGACCCAGTTTTCGAACAAACAGGGTCGTGCTGCCGTCGCGCTCCAGGTGATAGACGGCCGACATCAGATCGCTGTAGGGCAACTTGCTTCTTCCGGCCACGACCTGGCCGTCAGCGGAGATCAGCTTGTATTTATAGTAGTGCATCGTTTCGCTGAGAAAAAAACCGGCAGCTCCCGGGCCAATCGGCCCGCTGTGACTCACCGGTCATATTAGCTACATGCGCTGCATTCAGCCGGCAGCGGCGCGAGGCTGCGGTTGGTCTGATTTTACCTTGTCCGGCGTTGATTCCATAGCCGTGCTGCGACGGATCAGACCAAGGATACGCACCGCTTCGGCGGTGGAAGTGATTCCCCGTTTAACCTTTATTCTCATCACGTCGAACATGTCGATGTAATGGTTTTCCCGGGCTTTGCGGGCGATAACTCCCAGGTCGGCCTCCTGTTCTATCAGCAGGGACACATCCTCGTTGACCGTAAGCAGTTCATACACCAGCGTGCGGCCAAAGTAGCCTGACCCGTCACACACATCGCATCCCTTGCCCCGGTATAGTTTTTTCAAAGATCGATCACCCAGATAGATTCTCTCTCTTTCTCCCGGCTGGTATGCCACCCGGCAATTATTGCAGATCTTGCGCACCAGTCGCTGACTCAGCACCCCGATCAGCGAATCGGCAATCAGAAAAGGCCGCACGCCCAGGTCCCGCAGGCGGGGAATGGCTCCGATAGCGCTGTTGGTGTGCAGGGTGGACAGAACCAGATGGCCGGTGGTGGAAGCCGTAACCGCAGTGGCGGCCGTTTGGGCATCCCGCACTTCCCCCACCAGTATGACGTCCGGGTCATGCCGCAAAAAGTGAGGAACCGCGTTGGAGAAAGTGTAGCCGGCTTTCTCGTTCACCTGGGTCTGACGCAGCAGCGGAATGTCATATTCAATCGGTTCTTCCACTGTGATCACGTTTTTCTCCAACAGGTTCAGGCGCCGAATGCCGCCGTACAGGGTGGTGGTCTTGCCGGATCCGGTGGGTCCGGTCAGCAGGATGATCCCGAAAGGTTCCGTGAACATGTTTTCCACAAGCTGGATGTGTTCCTTGAAGAACCCGAGCTGCTCCATCCCCATCACGGCACTCTCAACGGGCAGGAT
>JAHEIV010000466.1 GCA_024639205.1 Deltaproteobacteria bacterium
GCCTGGCAGGCGTTGATGGAACTGCTGAACCGGGCCCCTTCACAACAGATCGTTCAGGCGGTTACAGATATCGTTCAGCAGTGCACGGCAACCCTTCCGGTTCAAAAAATTTTTGTGAGGGTGATCCAGCCCGGGCGCAGCCGCATGGTTTTGGTCCATGTGGTGCTGCCGTCTGATTTTCCGGTCCAAGGATTGCCGATGCTGGACGCCTTGCGCGCCGATACCCTTCAAAAGCTGCAGGAAACACATCGGGTCACTGCGCTCGACATGGTATTTACTGCCGATCTCATGTGGGGAGCCCCCGCCGGGCAACGTGCAAAGGCTTTCGCAGCGGCCGGCAAAAACCAGTGAGGGTCTAAAGCAGGCAGTTCGGCTTTGATAAGCGGTGCACGCTGCAGGTGGTCGCTTCGACAGCACGATTAAAACCGGTAGGGGGAAAATGTATCGTTCATTCAAATATCTGCCCATTTTAATATGGAGCTTACCATGAGAAGCAAACCGTCCCATCTGCTGATAATCGCTGTTTTTTTTCTCGGTGGCTGTGCGACGCTCCCAACACCTCCCTTAACACCGGATGTCTATTTCCTGCCCCCGGCTGAATCCGGTGCCTTGGCAAAAGTCTCCTCGCAGTTCGAACGATCCAATGCTGCCGGCCAGTCGGGTTTTTTGCTGCTCGAACAAAACGATGAAGCAATGAAATGGCGCCTGGCGCTGATCGACCATGCGACGGTTTCCATCGATGCGCAGTATTTTATTTGGCAGGACGATACTGTCGGAAGGCTGCTGTTCGATCGTCTGCTCAAAGCGGCCGATCGCGGGGTGCGCGTGCGCATGCTGGTGGACGACCTGGTTTTTGCCCCCAAGGACCGCAATATCGCCGCCATCTGCCTGCATCCCAATTTTGACATCAAAATCTTCAACCCCGGCAAAGTTCGCGACAGCACGCTGGGCGGGATCGGTGAATTTCTGCTCTACTTCAAGGAGCTCAACCGCCGCATGCACAACAAGCTTTTCGTGGTCGACAACCGGATGGCCATTGTGGGCGGGCGCAACATCGGAAACGAATACTTCGGCCTGGGCCAAAAATACAACTTCCGGGATCTGGATGTACTGGTGACCGGTCCGGTAGTTGGAGAACTCTCCCGGGCGTTTGACATATACTGGAACGCCAAGCTTTCCTACCCGGGCAGCGCCATGTCCAGCAAAGCGACGATAGAAGAGCTACTGGTCCTGCGTGATGCGAACGAAGAGTCCCTGCGTGATGACCGGGATCTGCTTGCCTCCTACCCCCTGCAGCCGATTCGGTGGGATGAGCAATTGCAGCGGCTCCCTGCCCGCATGCAGGTGGGCGAGGCCCATTTTATTCAGGACGTTCCGATCATATTCAAGGGCAAGCAGTATCGGCTGGTGGATATGCTCGATTTTCTGGCCGAGCCGAGTCACCAGGAATTGACCTTGGTGACGCCTTACCTGATTCCCGTGGGAACGTTTCTGGAAGATCTGGCCCAGCTTTCCTCTGAAGGAGTGAAGATCAAAGTCCTGACCGGATCGATGGGGTCAAACAATCACACCGCCGCTCACAGCCACTACAAGAAATACCGCCGCCGGATCCTTGCCACCGGTGCTCAGCTGTATGAGTTCCGGCACGACCCGTCACCGGTCATACGCGATATATCCGATGTCGAGCCGGTAAAGGCAAAATTCATATCCCTGCACATCAAGGCAATCGTCGGCGACCGCAAGCGCTGCTTTGTCGGCTCGCTGAACCTGGATCCGCGCGCCATCGAGATCAACACCGAAAACGGCCTTTATATCGAATCTGACGGGCTTTGCGGAAAAATAGCCGATCGATTCGATGGCCTGATGACACCGGAGAACGCCTGGCGGGTCACCGTCAACGCGGAGAACCAGCTTCGCTGGGAATCGATTTCCGGCACTGTTTCGATGCAGCCGGCCCGCAGTTTCGGGCAGCGCATCGCCGATTTCTTTTTTCGCCTGATCCCGATAGAGAGCCAGTTGTAGGTGGAGAGGGGTTTTTGCCTGTCAGGAGTTGATCCCCGCCGCGGGTTACCTTGCCTGCCAGCGTTTGGAGAGATGGTTGATCACATCGAAGAAATCATTCCAGCCGATGTACTTCCTGCCCTTTGATTTCATATAGTCGGCCAGATAACCGCGGGCAAAGACGATATCGGCCGCCATGGCCATGTTCAGGTCCGTGATGCCGTCTCCGATGGCGACCGCCTGTTCGTACCGGTATTCGGCCATCACGTCTGCCTTGGCCACTGTTTCGGTTTCCCCTTCCCACTGGGAGTGAAGTTTCAGGGTCGGGCTGTCGGTCTTTACGGTCGGTGCGTGCATTGCATGGATGCGTCCGGCAAAATCACGAAGGCGGGTGGTCACCGAATCGAGCAGACCGCCGGAGATCACCACAAAGGGGATCCTGTGAGAATACAGGAAGTCGAGCAGTTCGGCAAATCCATCACGAAGTCGCTTGCCGCGGATATAATCGATGACCTGAGGGTAGTGTTCCGACGGGATCGATTCCACCAGCCGGCGGACGCCCTCTTTCAGGGTGATGCGGCCGCCGCCGACCAGCCGGGCGGCGCTTTCGTAGCTCTGGGTGGCAAATTCTTCCAGCATCCCGGAGAAAGTTTCTTCCGCGGTGATGGTGCCGTCGAAATCGCAGAATACGATTTGTTTGTATTTTTCGGAGCGGTTCATGCTATTCCAAAGCCCGGTCGACGTCGGCCACAAGATCGTCCACGTCTTCGATGCCCACCGAGAGCCGAAACAACCCGTCCGATATCCCCATTTCCCGGCGGTCCTCGGCCGAAACCTTCACGTGCGAGGTGAGTGCCGGTGCGCAAATGATGGTCTCCACCCCGCCGAGGCTCAAGGCAGGGGT
>JAHEIV010000059.1 GCA_024639205.1 Deltaproteobacteria bacterium
TGAAGGATATACAGTCGTCTGCCACCGGAACAGGGTCTCGGGTGCGTCGACATAAAGCGTTTCCGTGATGTAGACATTGTTTTGCCGGCTGACCAGCCGGTTTGACACGATGTAGCGGTTGGTCAATAGAAAATCGGCACCGAAATCGGTTTTGAACTTCCAGAACAGATCCAGGGGGACATTTACGGTGTATGTCAACCGGAAGGCCTGGCCGGTCTGATCGGAAGATTCGATGCGATGCACTTCGGTTGCAGGAGTCGCCGGCTCGTCGGCATGAGCCGGCAAAACCTTGCAGGCCATCAACACGGCAAGTGCGGTTACAGCGATTCGGGATGGAGTAGCGGTTCGTGGCATTTTCGGAACCGTTGCGGGATGATCCGGCAGCGCATCGATCGTGCAGTCGATTGGGGAACGTGCTGAGCTGTCATTCCAACATCTGCTCGCCTTCGCCGGTTTCTGCCGCGGCGACATGGGGGTTGCGCATCAGGATCCGGGCACAGGTGTTCCAGCGCAGCACCGCGTCCTGGTTGCCTGGCGAGCAGCTATTTAACGCTTTTTCATAAAGGTCCATCGCCTTGCGAAACCACTCGTAGGCCATGCGGCCAGAGCCGGGGCCTCCGCGCTCCAGGTGGACCTTGGCACGGCGTTCTGAGATAATTCCGCCGTAATAGGCTTGGCAATACCGGTCGCCGAGCTGGCCCAGCAATTCCTGGGCTTGAGAAAAAGCGGGGCTCAGATCCTGTTTAAAAGTATCGGTCAGCGCCAAAAGCAGGGTAATCTGCGCATCCTGGTTATCTGGATCGACTTCCAAAATGTCGCGACAGATGCTTTCTGCCTCGATGGGATCTCCCAGCAGGCGGTACTGGCGCGCCTGATTCAGTGCTGCCGGGATGGCCTCTTTTTTGATGGTTTTCAGAATGTACATGTCAAACTCCTTTCACCCGGGCAACTTCCGTCAGATAAATGGGATAGCTGATGATAACCATTATTGCGGCCTGGGCAAAATCATGGTTTTTTGTCCTTTTGCTTGATGGCGCGTTTGATCTGCCCGATACACCGGGTCACCGGGATGCCTTTGGGACAGACATCGGTGCACCACCACATGGTTTTGCAGCCCCAGGCGCCGTCGTTGCCGTCCAGCCCGGCCAGGCGGCTGCCGGTGGCGGTGTCGCGCGAATCGTACACGTAGCGGAAAGCACGCAGCAGTGCCGCCGGCCCGACGTAGTCCGGATTGCTGCGGGAAATCGGACAGGAGGCAGTGCAGCTGGCGCACAGGATGCAGCGCAGCGCCGGCTCGATGACGGTCTGGTCTTTCTGGCTCTGGATTCGTTCGCCCTCAGGCGGCGGTTCGTCATTGATGAGGTAAGGCTTCACGGAGCGGTGTTTTTCCAGGAACGGATTCATGTCGACCACCAGATCTTTGATAACCTTGAATAGCGGCAACGGCTCGATGACAAAGTTGTTGGCCGTTTTGTAATCCCGAACCAGTTTCTGGCAGGCCAATCCGACATGACCGTTGATCGTCAGGGCGTCCGAACCGCAGATCCCGTGAGAGCAGGATGCACGGAAGGCCAGTGTGGGATCCTGTTCCCACCGGATTTTATTCAGGCAGTCGAGGATCTTGTCTGTCGGTTCAGCATCGACGCGATACTCCTGATAGCGGGGGCTTTCGTCGGCTGCCGGATCGAAACGAAACACGGTGAATTGGCATTTCATTTTAATATTTCCTCTCCTGGGGTTGGAAACGAGTGATAGTTACCGGTTTGGTGAATATCTGCGGTTCTTTTTCCGGGCGGTAACCTGCCAGCGTATGCACCAGAAACTTGTTGTCGTCGCGCGTTGGAAAGTCTTCCCGAAAGTGCGCACCACGGCTTTCTTCCCGGAAAAGAGCCCCGGCGGCGATTACTTCCGCCAGGTCCAGCATGTTGTCCAGCTCCAAGACATCGAGCAGTTCGCGATTGAAACAGTTGCCCCGGTCGCCGACAGAAACGCGGGTGAAGCGCTGTTGCAGTTCGCGAATCTTCTCCAGCGCCTCTTTGAGACTCGCCTGGGTCCGAAACACCGAGACCTTGTCCATCATGACGGCCTGCATTTCCGCCAGGACGGCTCCGTAATTCTCGTCACCCGGCCTGTCCATCAGAATCTGGAGTTTTTCCTTTTCCTGTTGCGCTACATCTTCGGCTATAGGGGGCAAACCGATGGAATGGATGAATTTGCGAATCTCCTTTCCGCTGCGCCTGCCGAAAACCAGCGTATCCAGCAGTGAATTGCAGCCCAGACGATTGGCCCCGTGAACCGAGACACAGGCACATTCGCCGGCGGTGTAAAGTCCGGCAAAGGTGCTGCCCTGGCTGTCGAGTACCACCTGTCCGTCGGCGTTGGATGCGATTCCACCCATCATGTAGTGGCAGGTGGGCTGAACCGGGATGGGTTCCTTGTTTGGTTCCACACCGGCGTAGGTGCGCGCAAAGCCGGTGATCTCTGCCAGTTTGGAATCGTTCACCTCCTGTCCCAGGTGGGTCAGGTCCAGATGAACGTAGTCTTTCCCGTCGATTCCCCGCCCGGCCCGGATCTCTTCGAGGATGCAACGTGATACCATATCCCGCGGAGCCAGGTCCTTGATTGTCGGAGCGTAGCGTTCCATGAAACGTTCGCCTTCGTTGTTGCGCAAAATGCCGCCTTCACCACGAGCGGCTTCGCTGATCAGGATGCCGAGCTTGTAAATGCCGGTGGGATGAAACTGCACGAACTCCATGTCTTCCAGCGGGGCACCGGCTCGGTAGGCAACCGCCATGCCGTCGCCGGTGGAGGCCAGCGCGTTGGAGGTGGTTTTAAAAATCTTGCCGGCTCCGCCGGTTGCCAGTAATACCGCTTTGCAGTGAAAAACGTGGATTTCGCCCGTGGCGATTTCATAGGCTGTGACTCCGCAGCACTGGTGATCCTGAACAATCAGTGACAAAATGTGAAATTCATCGAAGAAGCGGATGCCGCGCTGCAGGCTCTTTTCCCAGAGCGTGTCAAGGATGACCCGGCCGGTGCGATCGGCTGCAAAGCAGGCGCGTTTGACCGCCGCCTTGCCGAAACCGCTGGTGTGTCCGCCAAAGGCTCGTTGGGCGATCTTGCCCTCGGCGGTGCGATTGAAGGGCACGCCGATGTGTTCGAGTTCGTAAATAGTGCGCGGGGCATCCTGGGTCATGATTTCGATGGAATCCTGATCTCCAAGGTAGTCGCTGCCCTTGACCGTGTCGAACATATGCCATTCCCAGCTGTCCTCTTCTTCGTTGCCGAGGGCGGCCCCGATACCTCCCTGGGCAGCCCCGGAATGCGACCGGGTGGCAAATACCTTGCTGATCACGGCAACCTTTGTTTCTTCGCCCAGCTCGATGGCTGCCCGTAATCCGGCCAGCCCGGCACCGATGATAATGACGTCATAGTGGTGTTTCATGCCAAATTCTCCATCCAATGTTTAGTTCAGCCTCACAGTCGGCAACAACGACCGGATACTCTTTTCCCTTTACCTACAAACAGCCCGGGCCCATGTAAAGAAAAATTTCAGGTGATGCGATAGCGCATGATCGGCCGTGTTTCCGAGCGTCGGGCGCACTCGTAATATCCGGCCTTTCTGAACGCCGAGGCCAGGCCTGTCCAGGCAAAAGCCGGCGCTGTGCGGCCTTGTTTGGGTTCCACTGGATACGCCTCCACCAGGTTACCGCCGCGCTGTTGCGCGTATTCGACGGCCGCGGCAGCCATGCAGGTGCTCACACCTGTTCCACGGTGGTTTTTGTGCACGAAAAAACAGGATATCGACCAGACCTGCTCATCGTCCACTTTTTTCAAAATTCGCGACCGGTCGAGATAGGAATACACTTTCCGGGGAGCTATCGAGCACCATGCAACGGGGGTTTGATCGATATATCCGAGAATGCCGGGCACCTGCCCGGAGTCGACGATCGCTTTCATGGCCCGGCGGTTGCCTTCTCCTTTCTGGCGTTCGAACTCCGATCGTTTCAACCGCCAGAGCATGCACCAGCAGCCGCCGCAGGCACCCCTTTCACCAAACAGTTTCTCGAAATCAGGCCAGCGGTCTTTTGTCAGTGGGAACCAGCCGAGCTGCAATCGTTTGCAGTCATCATTTTTCAGGGTCCCCTGGCTTTTTTTCATGACGCCTGCTTGGTGCTTACCCGAACCATTGTCCCACCCGCAACCGACAAAAGTTGTTTTGAATCACCGATCACCCGACCGAACACGTTCACCGGGCTGTAGGCCCGTGGCTTTTCGTCCGTGCTCACCGGTGTCGGCCCGAAGAAAATGCAAAAGGCCGGGCCGGCCGGCCAGTAGCCGAGCTCGCCGACTTCGACTTCAGCGCGCGCGTTGGTTTCCGTTGCAAGCTGCAGCGGGATCTCGAAATAGATCTCCTCCCCCCACACGTTGGCCCGTCCCTCCAGAGGGAGAATATCGAAAACCTGTTTCGCGGTTTCCGATTCATTTAATTCGGCATCCAGGGTGATGTCGCCGGCCGAGATGGTGATCTTAGATTTCGCCATATTTACCCCGCTTGCAAGTGGTTTATGAAACATGCGGATTAGAACCCCGCCGCCATACCGTCTTTGCGGTGATCCGATGCAGCGCAGTATCCGTCTTTTAGCTTTGCAATCAGCTGGGCTCCACCGAAGGTCTTCGATGCAGGTTCGATCAGAATCCGGTGACCGCGGTCCCGTAGCTCATCTGCTACTATGAGGTCAAACCCCGGTTCGATCGCCAGTTGAAAGTCTTTGGTCAGACACCAGCGCGGTGCATCGGAGGCCGCCTGCGGATTGAATCCGTAATCGAAAATTCTCGTGACCATCTGCACGTGTCCCTGGGGCTGCATAATGCCGCCCATCACCCCGAAGCTCAGAGCCGGTTGGCCCTGACGGGTGACAAACGCCGGGATGATTGTGTGGTACGGTCTTTTACCGCCGCCCACCTGGTTTGCATGACCTTTTTCCAGTGAAAAGCCGGTGCCTCGGTTCTGAAGGCTGATGCCGGTTTCCGGAACGACGACACCGGAGCCGAACCCCATGTAGTTGGACTGAATATAGGAGACTATTATGTCGTTTTGGTCGGCAGCGGTTACGTATACCGTCCCATTTTCTTTAGGCGCAGTGGCCCTGAGACGACCGGCTCGGTCCAATCGAATTTCGGCAGCCCGTTTTTTCAAAAAGGCATCATCCAGAAGGGAAACCGGGTCAATCTTCATTGTGGCAGGATCGGATATGTTGCGCCAGGCCTCGGTAAAGGCAATCTTCATCGCCTCGACCTGCAGATGGACGCTGTCGGTCGAATCCGGCGGATACCTGCCGATGTCCTGGTGCCTCAGCAAGCCCAGGGCGATCAATGCCGCCAAACCCTGGCCATTGGGGGGAAGCTCGTGCAGATCGATTTCCCGGTAAGTGACCTGGATCGGATTTACCCATTCACTTTGGTGGGCACCGAGATCTTCGACGGTCAGCACACCTCCGCCGTCGGCGGCACAGGCGGCAATTTTCTCGGCGATTTCACCCTGGTAGAAGGCCTGACCTTTCGATGCGGCGATCTTTCTCAGGGTGTCGGCCTGGGCAGGGCAGACGAATTTTTCTCCGGCGGTAGGGGATCTTCCTGCCGGTAGAAATACTTTTTCAAATTCGTGAAATTGGCGGTATTTTTGGCGGGCTTCGGACCACAGGAAGGCAACGACCGGCGTGACCAGAAAACCCTTTGCAGCGTAGCGGATGGCCGGTTCGAACAGCTTTTCGAAATCCAGCACCCCGAAACGCTCGGAGAGTTCGCACCAGGCGTGCACCGCTCCGGGCACGGTCACGGTGTCCCAGCCGGTCAGCGGCATATTTTCATAGTGTCGGAATTGCCGCATCGACCAGGCCGCCGGGGACTTTCCGGATCCGTTGAGCCCGTGAAGTTTTCGGCCGTCCCATATCAGGGCAAACGCATCGCTGCCGATGCCGTTTCCCGTCGGCTCCACCACGGTGAGTGCAATGGCCGCAGCAAGGGCGGCATCGACCGCATTGCCGCCGCTTCGCAGCATTTCAATGCCGGCCTGGGTGGCCAGCGGCTGGGAAGTCGCCACCACATTTTCTGCAAACACCGGGGCCCGGCGACTCGGATAGGGTAATTCTGCAGAACACGATAAGGGGTCCATCGGTGTTTTCCTGGCAACCTATGTTTCAAGCAGTTTATTGGTCGGATCGCCTTCGGCCACCATCTGCCTCAGCGCCTCTTTTTCCAAGCGACCGGGAACGATCCCGGTGATGATCGCGCGCAAAACGAGCTCTTCTTTATGGTTTCTGAACACCGCTTCGGCTCGGGCACGGCCCTTGTTGTCGATATCGGTGATGGTGAACCGGCAGGTGATCGTATCTCCAAAATAGACCGGTTTTTTGAAACGAAAGTCCATCCCGGACGCCAGCCAGCCGATCTGGCCCCCGATCTCTGTCACCATGCCGGCTACCAGCAGCCCGTGGCAGATGGTGTCCGTGAAACCCTTGATCTTTGCCCAGCGCTTCTCGAAGTGAACCGGGTTGTAGTCCCGGGAGATGTCGGCAAAGCGAACCACATCTTCGTGGGAAAAAGTGCGCGTGACCGAGAAACAGTCACCGGCCCGCAGTCCTTCGATGGTTTTTTGTCGAATCGCCGTCATACTTGCATTCCAAGGGAAGCCACAATCCTGACAGAGGCCAGCGAATTCGGGAGAGTCGCTTTTCCGCTATCCGTAAACTGAACTCGATCCGGACATGGGGCAGCAGCCATAAACGATTGCGGGTATACAAACCACCGGTTCAAGCGGTTTCATCGGGCGGTTCTGCGGGCGCCAATCGGGTCTGTACCGAAATCACTTTTCCGCGCAATCCGCTGGTGCGGTGCTTGCGGTAATCGGCTTTCATCATGAGGTAGATGCGATCGCAGTCGTGACGAAGCTCTTCGAAACAACGCTGCACGACGGACATCAGCGCATCCCACTCACCCTCGATGCAGGTGCCCATGGGATTGAGCTCGTAAGGCAGTCCGCTGTTTTGGATCACTTTCAACGCCCTGGCCACATAGGGGCTGACGCTGTTACCCTTGTCGGTGGGGAATATGGTCAGTTCAATGATGGTGCTCATGTTCACCGTGCTCCATTTTTGTGATGGTTGCAATGGCTACCCGTCAATGTGAAACCGCATGCCGGATGGATTCCATCGGTTTTGCGAAGCGGTTCTTTGAAACAGACCGTAGCTCCTATATAGGGCCGCACGTTCGGATTTGCAAGATAAGATCTTGATTAATCTTGAAATTTTTAATAAAATATATGTCTTGAAGCTCCGGGGCATCTGCCAATCCGCGGACCCCGTTAAAGTCATTGAATCCGGAATGAGGCGCATGGTTGATGGTGCCAACATAATGGTTGTCGACGATGAAGAAATCGTCCGCGATCTGCTGGTGGACGCGCTTACCGAACAGGGACACACCGTGCACGCCTGCCATAGCGGGCAGCAGGCCCTGGAGGCCATCTCCGCCAACGGCTACGATCTGGTGTTGCTGGATATCGGGTTGCCGGATATGGATGGTTTTCACACCATGGCCGGAATCCTGGAAAAATCTCCCGACACGCCGGTCATCATGATCACCGGCGATGCCACTATCGAATCGGCCGTCGGGGCCCTGAAAAGCGGTGCATACGATTTTCTGAGAAAACCGTTCCAGCTGGAGATGCTGCAAAAAACCACCAGCAACGCCCTTAAATTCAAACGGCTCGACAGAGCCCGCCGGGCGTCTGAAGCTGCCCTGCGGGAAAGTGAAGAGCGTTTCCGGACGCTGGTTGAAAACTCGCTTATCGGCATCTGCATCATACAGAACAACCGGATCATTTTCCAGAATCCGGAGCAAAAGCGGTTTTACGGCAAGCTGGCGGAAAAACCGTTGAACAAACTTGTCAGTTATGTGCACCCGGATGATCTGGAAAAGATCATCGCAGCCTACCACCAGCTGATTGCCGAGGAATCCGGCTCAGTGGAAGCGCATTTCCGATTTTACCCGTCCGGCTCCCGGGGCAAAGACGTCGAGTTTCGGTGGGTACAGTGCCGGGCGAGTCTGTTTCACTATCAGGGAGAAGACGCCATCCTGCTCAATGCCATGGACATCACCCGTTCCAAGGAATTGGAGCACATCCTGCGGGTAAAAAGCAAGATGATCTCCCTGGGCCGGGTGGCTGCCGGGATCGCTCACGAGATTCGCAACCCGCTGACCGGAATCAACTCTTATTTATACACGATGGAGGATCTGCTCACGCTGGATGAACTGAGCTCCGAGGATCTGCAGGTCATGAAACAGATCGTCGAGCAGATGCAAGTCGCCTCCAATCGGATCGAGTCGGTGATCAAGAGAGTGCTCGATTTTTCGCGACCCGGTGCACCGACCATGTCGCTAATGAACGCCAATCAGCCCATGGAAGACGCTATGAAGCTGTCGGCGGTCACCCTGCGCAAGAAGCAGATCCAGGTCAAAGCTTCGCTGGAGAAGCAACTGCCCGAATGCTACGGGGATGCGCACTTGATTGAACAGGTGATCTTGAACATGATCGACAACGCCGTCAAAGCCATGCAAATCAAAGACGACACCAGGGTGCTGCGGTTGCGGACTTACACCAAAAACAACGGCATTTACCTCGTGGTGTCAGACACCGGGGCGGGGGTTCCGGCCGGGATTCGGGAGAAAATTTTCGATCCGTTTTTTACCACCGAAACCGACGGCTCGGGGATCGGGCTGGCCATCTGCCAGCGCATCGTCAACGACCATGGTGGGAACATCAAAATGAGCGGAAATCGCTGGGGCGGGGCAACATTTACGATCGAACTGCCGATTGATAAAAGGGTGGATTCCAGATGACGCCCATGCCGTTTCTCATATATGTCGTCGACGACGAAAAGGTCGCCCGTGAAGGCATCACCCTTGCGCTGCGCAAGCACTACCGGATCGAGTCTTTCCCCACTGCCGAGGATGCCATCCAGGCCGTTCTTAACGCCCCCCCGGATTTGGTGCTGCTCGACATCGGTCTGCCTGGAATGAGCGGGATCGAGGCGCTGCAGAAAATCAAGGAGATGTATCCGGAAATCATCGTCATCATGATTACCGCTTATGAGGATGTCGAAACGGTCGTGTCTGCCATGAAATACGGCGCTCACGATTATGTGGTCAAGCCGTTGCAGATGAGCGCACTGCTGGTGACCGTTCGCAACGCCCTGGAGACCATCAAACTGCGCAAGGAAATTCAGCTCCTGCAGGAAAAGGTCCTCAAGGAGAACCTGCCGGGGTTCATCGGCGAAAGCGATGCCATCCAGGATGTGATGGAAGTTGTTTTCAAGGTCGCCAGAAGCTCGGATACCTCCGTGCTTATCGTCGGTGAGACCGGTACGGGCAAGGAGCTGATTGCCAAGGCCATCCATTACCGCAGTCCGAATTTCGAAGGGCCGATGATCAGCGTCAACTGCGCCGCCATCCCAAAGGACCTGATCGAAAGCGAACTGTTCGGGTACGAAAAGGGCGCTTTCAGCGGAGCCGACAAGGCCGGCAAGGCCGGTCTGGTGGAAAAGGCTTCCGAGGGAACCCTTTTTTTGGACGAGGTCGGTGACCTGAGTAAGGAAGCCCAGGCCAAACTGCTGCGGTTTTTGGAAGAGGGCGAATACTACCGGGTCGGCGGCACGAAAAAACGAATGGCACAGACTCGCATCGTGGCCGCCACCAACAAGAATCTGCCCGATATGATTCAGGAAGGTCAGTTCCGCCAGGACCTGTTTCATCGACTGGCGGTTATCAAGATCGAGATTCCCTCTCTCAACCGGCGCCGGGCGGACATCATCCCCATCGCCAAGCATTACCTGCTGGAGTTTGCCGACAAGTTCGACAAGACCTTTACGGGCATATCCCCGGAGGCAGAGGCGGTCCTGAAAACGATCGAATGGACCGGCAATGTGCGCGAGCTGAAAAACCTGGTTGAAAAGGCGGTTTTGCTCGGTGACGGCCCGGAGCTGCTGCCTTCGGATCTGGGCAGCGATGCCATCTGCCGCGATGGCGCTGCGGCTTCGGCGCAGGGTGCCTCGGGGCTGCCCAGCCTTGCCTCCGGCGCCGTGGATTTTCCCGCGGTTATGGAGGCCATCGAAAAACAGTACTTCCAACAGGCGCTTCGCCTGGCGGACGACAACGAGAGCCAGGCCGCCAAACTGCTCGGCCTGAGCCGGGATACCTTCCGCTATCGTCGAAAAAAGCTCAAGATGTAATATAACCCGCGCTCATTCCGTCTTTGAGCTTTATCGTTAATTACCGCTGCACAATCCTTCCTTGCCCTGGTCTGAATTTTCCAGCTTTGGACAACTGCCCCCAAATTACCAGTCCAACGCCCGACGCGCACCGCATCGGTCGAACCCGAAAAAACCAATAAATCCAAATATCGCAGTTAGTTGCGCCATTTCCCCCAATTTCGCTGCGTTTTTTCCCCCACATCCCCCGATACACACATTTTTGTAATCCGGCAAAATGTATTCAATATCTTGTTATCATTATTAAATTTTAAATATTTGGATACTGGCACATTTTTTGTATCTTATAAAAGGTAAAACAATTGTATTGCACTGTATTTCACTGGAGAAGGGGCCGAAAATGGACGCATTCAACAAGCTGCAGAAACTGAAATCACTGCTGGTAGACGACGATCCGTTCATCCGCGACGCGATGACGTTGGCATTCCGGCACAAAGGATTTCACCTGTGCACTGCCGCCACAGCTG
>JAHEIV010000467.1 GCA_024639205.1 Deltaproteobacteria bacterium
GTTCCTTGAGGTAGGAGTCGGACATGGACTGGAATGTCTCTCTGGCCGCGGTCACGACTTTTTTCAGCGCCCATTCGGCATTGATCGATTCGGCCTTGATGGTATCGATGGTCTTGCCGTAGAACATCTTGTCTTTGAGCAGTACCTCCTGGGTTTCGAGAATGCTGGTGGTGGTGAGAAAATCTTCGGGGGTGTTCTCGATGATCTCGCGCAGCTCGTCCCTTGACTTTTTGACGGCTGCCTTGAAGCGTTTGATTTCTTCTTCGATATGCTCCGGCTCAATGATGTACCGGCCGACGACCTCCACGCCTTCTTTGTCTACCAGATAGGCCTTGCCGATGCAGATACCGGGAGAAGCCCCGATTCCGGTCAGGATGATTTCCCTGCTCTTGATTTCCGGCATGTCGATACCCTGCATCTTGAATCCAGATGGTGTCGAAAAGAAGTTAATCTTTGAATCCGCTTTTAATGAGTGCGGCGATCCGATCCACCAGTTCGACGTCTGCTGGATCTGCCGCTGTAATTGTCACCCGGGTGCCTTTTGTGCATTCTAAGATCAGCATATCGATGATGCTGCCGGCATCTGCGGCAGTTTCGCCCCGGCTGAGCCATACCGCATCCCGGGCCTGTTCAGCAATCCGAGCGATCAGCCCGGCTGTCCGGGCGTGCAACCCCAGCTCGTTGACGATCACCGCTTCCCTTGAGACCGCTGGTTTCTTTTTGCGCATATCTCTGAAGGTGGTCCGGATGAGGGGGCAGGCGCTTTGCCGATCGCCGAAATGATGCTGAAAAAGTATATTTTTGTAGCAACCGTAAGGCTAATTGTCAATTGCAATTCATTGACACACAAGGCAAATGCCGGTATCAAACTGATTATCGGCGATAGCGACCAGACCCTGTGGGGTCGAGATGGCAACGAGAGAAGGAGGAATCAGAGATGTCGGACAACGTATTGATCTTCGGCAAAAACACCTGACCGCATACCAGTGCGGCTCGGGAAGCCATGACCAAACAGGGCAAGGATGTCGAGTACATCGACGTGTTTGAATCGTCGAAGAACCTGGATGCGATGCTGAAACATTCCGACGGGGTGCGAAAGGTGCCGGTGATCGTGGCCGGCGATGATGTGACCATCGGCTTTGAAGGCCAGACCTGAGCGGTATAGCGTGCAGTGCCGGCCGGCGGCCGGCTCAGATATGGCGCCGCATATCGGTTGCCCACCATCGGTTTGCAAATTTGATGAAATAAGGCGGCCAAAGCCGTCATTGGGTGCAAGCCCATCCAGTAAGGTCAGGGTCGGCGGATCGGAAATCGGAAAACAGTCGCCGATCCAAAAAACCGAACTCACCAAACTCGTTTAGCATCCGCGGCCTTTGGTGGGACCCATGGCATGCCGCAGATAAAGAGCCTTCCATGTTGAAAATCCCCCAATCCAAACCCATCTATATCCAGCTGGAGCAGCGCGTTAAGGAGCTCGAAGACGAAGTTGCCGCCCTCAGGCGACTGGAGCGGCAATACAGTCGGCGAGATACGTACCTGTCTGCTTTGCACGAGACGGCCATCGGGCTGATCGACCTGCTGGACAAGGAGGAGCTGCTTGAAACCATTTTATACCGTGCGGCGCTGCTGACCGATACCAGCCACGGCTACATCTATCTGATCACCCCCGACGGGCGGCACATGCAGATGCAGGTGGGCATGGGGTTCTTCAAAGGACAGCTCGGCCGGCAGGTGAAGATAGGGGAGGGGATGGGCGGAAAGGTCTGGAAGGCGGAACAGCCGGTGCTGGTGGACGATTACCAGTCCTGGAAGGGCCGGCTGCCCGACAAAAGTCTCGATCCCTTGGGCCCCGTGGTGGGCATTCCGCTAAAATCGGATCAGGCAGTGCTGGGGGTCATCGGTGTGGCTCGTACGGAAAAAGGCCAGCAGTTTCACGATGAAGATGTCGTGATTTTAGGGCGGTTTGCCGAACTGGCCCTCATGGCCCTTGAAAAAGCACGCCTGATCACCGATGCGCGCCGGGAGCTTATCGAACGCGAAAAGACGGAAAGGAACCTGCGACAGAGCGAACAGCGCTATCGCTCGCTGCTGGAATCATCTCCCGACCCGGTGGTGGTCTACAACATGCAAGGGTATGCAACGTACGTCAATCCGGCTTTCGAGCAGACTTTCGGATATTCGCGCAAGGAACTGCTCGGCAAGAAAATCGACTTTGTGCCGCCGGAATCATGGCCGGAAACCCGGGCTGCCATCGAAAGCATGCTCAGCGGAAATAAGATCCACCTGTTTGAAACCCGGCGGGTGACGAAAAGCGGGCAGGTTCTCGACGTGCAGCTCAGCTCAACCATATATCACGATCGCGATGGCCAACCCACGGGCAACATCGTCACGCTTCGAGACACCAGTGCGCTGAAAAAAGCAGAGCAGGCACTGCACGAGTATCAAACCCGCCTGGAGGATCTGGTAAAAGAGCGTACGGCCGAGCTGGCCCGGATTAACGAGCAATTGGCCCTGGAAGTCGAAGACCGCAAACGAGCGGAGAAATCGCTGCGCCAGCGGGAAGTGGAACTGGAGGCACAGTCTCAGCACCTGGGTGAGGTGAACACGGCCCTGAAGGTTTTGCTCAAGCAACGCGAAGAGGATAAAACCGAGCTGGCCGAAAATGTGTGGTCGAACGTAAAGCAGTTGATTCATCCGTATCTGGAGCGGCTTCAGAAAAGCCGTTTGACCACTCAGCAGCATACCCTTGCCAGCATTTTGCAGACCAACCTGGACAACATCCTGTCACCGTTGATCAGCAATTTGACCGCTACCCGATTGAATCTGACACCCATGGAAATCCGGGTGGCCAATCTGGTCAAAGAAGGGCGAACCAACAAAGAGATCGCCGAGCTGTT
>JAHEIV010000060.1 GCA_024639205.1 Deltaproteobacteria bacterium
GAACCGGTGGAAATTCCCTATCACCCGGCCCGGGTGTTGATGCAGGATTTCACCGGCGTTCCGGCGGTTGTTGATCTGGCGGCCATGCGCGATGCGATGAAGACTTTGGGCGGGGATCCGAAAAGAGTCAATCCCCTGGTTCCGGTCGATCTGATCGCCGATCACTCCGTTCAGGTGGACTGCTACGGCACCGAAGATGCGGTGGTGCAAAACGTGGCCAAAGAATACGAGCGCAACAGTGAACGCTACGCTTTGCTGAAGTGGGCCCAGAGAAGCTTCGACAACTTCAAGGTGGTCCCGCCCCGATCGGGCATCTGCCACCAGGTCAACCTGGAGTATCTCGGACAGGTGGTGATCGCAGACAAACAAGGCCGCAAGACGATCGCCTATCCGGACACCCTGGTGGGACTTGATTCCCACACCACCATGATCGACGCCCTCGGGGTAATGGGCTGGGGGGTGGGTGGCATCGAGGCCGAGGCGGTCATGCTGGGACAGCCTTACTACATGACCATTCCCCAGGTGATCGGTGTGAAGATGACCGGCTGTTTGCTGCCGGGGGTGACCGCCACGGACCTGGTGCTCACGGTTACCGAGATGCTCAGAACTTACGGCGTGGTGGAAAAGTTCGTGGAATACTTCGGCCCGGGACTCAAAACCCTTTCCATTCCCGATCGGGCCACCATCTCCAACATGACACCGGAATACGGAGCCACCCTCGGCATCTTTCCGGTGGATGAAAAAACCATCGAATACTTACAGATGACCAATCGCAAGGAGCAGGCCGCTTTGGTGGAAGCCTATACCAAGGCCAACGGACTGTTTTACACCGACGACCAGCACCCCGAGTACACCGATGTGCTGGAGCTGGATCTGTCCTCGGTGGAGCCCTGCGTATCCGGGCCGGCCCGGCCCCAGGATCGCATTGCGTTGAAAAACCTGAAGAAAAAGTTTGCCGGTATTCTCGGCTGCGACTATGAACGCGACACCGAGCTTGCGAACATCTCCCAGTTCCATGAAGAGTCCGGCAGTCAGACCACCCGGGCCACCAAGTGCCTGCCGCTGACCGAATACCACTGCGACCTGGAGCTGGACGGCACCCCGGTCAAGATCGGCAACGGCAGCATCGTCATCGCAGCGATCACCTCCTGCACCAACACCTCCAACCCGTCCGTGCTGCTGGGCGCCGGACTGCTGGCCCGCAATGCCGTCCGCCGGGGTCTGAAAGTGCCCCCGTATGTCAAAACCTCGCTGGCACCGGGCTCCAAGGTGGTGATCCAGTACCTGGAAGATGCCGGAATGATGCCCTACCTGGAAGCGCTGGGGTTCCACCTGGCGGCTTTCGGCTGCACCACCTGCATCGGCAACAGCGGTCCGCTGCACGCGGAGATCGAAAAAGCCATTGCCGACAACGATCTGAACGTGGCCGCCGTGCTCTCGGGCAACCGCAACTTCGAAGCCCGCATCCATCAGATGATCAAGTCGAATTTTCTGGCTTCGCCGATGCTTGTGGTGGCCTTTGCCCTGGCCGGTCACATCGACATCGACCTGGGCTACGAGCCGGTGGGGCTGGATCCCAACGGCCGGCCGGTATACCTGGACGACATCTGGCCCAAAAATGAAGAGATCGAAGCGTTGGTCTCCAAACATGTGAAAAATGAGTTTTTCAAACTCGAATACGGGCGTATTTTTGACGGCGACGAGTTCTGGCGAGCACTGCCCGATGTGAAAAGCGTCACCTATGCCTGGGACGAGCAGTCCACCTATATCAAAAATCCTCCGTATTTCGAAAATTTCGATCTGCAGGCATCCAAGACCACCGATGTCGAAGGCGCCCGGGTCCTGGCGGTGGTGGGTGACACGGTTACCACCGATCACATCTCTCCGGCCGGGGCGATTCCCAAAGAATATCCGGCCGGTAAATACCTGATTTCCAAGGGGGTCGAGCCGGCCCAATTTAACTCTTACGGGTCGCGGCGCGGCAACCACGAAGTAATGATGCGCGGCACCTTCGGCAATATCCGTTTGAAGAACCAAATGGTGGGTGCCAAGGAGGGCAGTTACACCGTCCGGTTTCCCGAGGGCAACGAAGCGTACATTTACGACGCGGCCATGGCATACCAGTCGCAAAACGTTCCCCTGGTGGTGCTGGGAGGCACCGAGTACGGGGCCGGCTCTTCACGGGACTGGGCGGCCAAAGGCTCCAGCCTGCTGGGCGTGCGGGCGGTGATCACCTGTTCCTTCGAACGGATTCATCGCAGCAACCTGATCGGCATGGGCGTGCTGCCGTTGGTGTTCAAACCCGAAGAGAGCGTGGAAAGTCTCGGACTGGACGGCTCCGAAACGTTTTTCATCGGCGGCATAGCCGACATCACCCCGCGCAAAATGCTGCCGGTAAAAGCGGTCAAGACCGACGGGCGGGAAATCGAGTTCGAGGCCCTTGCCCGGCTCGACACGGACGTAGAGGTGGATTACTTCAGAAGCGGCGGTATCCTGCCTTACGTGCTGCGCAAGATGATAAAGAAAAGCTAAATCATCCTTAGACGCAGCCGGTTTTGTCGATCGAAACCGGGTCCCCACCCAGGGGGGAGATGATCCAATTTCCCCTGGTTGGGGCCAGGATCTAAATAACTCACCACATTTCAAGGACTTTATTCCCATCAGCGTCAAAAATCCTTTCCTGCCTGTCAACGCCTTGGCGTAGGAAATACTCCCGCCTGCCCAAATTTATTCCATACGAACCGACATCCGGTCTGTTTTTCATTTTGCGCCGGCAGAACCCGGCAACCGTGCGAGCCCCTGCAGGCGCTGAATTGGAAGAAACGACGAGACGGTATCCGGATGTTGCGATGTTCAGGCCAAACTCGATTCATCATCGGTTGGCACATCTGTTGCTTCCATTGGGATCGGTCAGAAATGACCCGTGTGTGGTTCCAAAAACAAAGGAATGGCCACCGGTTTCCTGCGCGCTAAAACATGGGGCAGGACGGCGGCAATAATCGCTATCCTGCATTAATGGGGAGTGTATCATGACGGAAATCAAAAAACGGAGCGGCCAAAACCTGACCGCAGACAACCGGGGTTTCACCCTGATCGAGATGGCCATCGTGCTGATTATTATCGGCATCATCATCGGTGCGGTCGTCAAGGGCAAGGATCTGATTCGCGGCAGTGAACAAAAGAAAATCTACTCTCAGTTTCTGAGCGAGTGGCGCACGGCCTATCTGCACTTTTACGATCGCACCGGTGGGGTGCTGGGGGATACCAACAGTGACGGCCGCGCGGACTCCAACCCGGGTCGACGGGGAAATCCGCCCACCGATCAGGGAAGAGACGCCCTTGTCAGCGGCGATATCGATCATAAGCCGCCGAAATACTACGGACTGGCGCAGGTGGGTCTCCAATCGCCCAAGACCAACACCGACAAGGCCTGGAAGTACCGGTACTCGGACAGTAACGGCGGCGCCCATGAGCTGATCCTGTCCTTTGATTTTGATGAAAAGGAAAAATACAATTTCATGAGAGTGGATAACATCCCCAACGAGCTGTGCATCGCCATCGACGCGCTGGTGGACGGCAAGGCCGACGGCAGCGTCGGGGATTTTATCGGCGACATTGCCGGGGGGGGCGCCTGGGGCGCGACGCCGACCGACGCATCGGTTGCACGCTGGAAGATGGATTTCTGAAAATCGGCGGCCGCCGCGGGGCGATCAATGCTGATGGAAAGGGAGCGTATGGTTCGATCACCGGTCACAACACTGCTGTCGGCAATCATTTTTCTGGTTGCCGCTTTCACCTTTTGGGGCGCGTATGGCACCTATCGCGGCGAAACCCGAAAGATGGAAAGCCTTCAGGTGCGCGGCAACTTGATGGCGCGACACCAGCAACGGTTCGAGCAGCAGCAGCAGGTCATCGATAACCTGGACGGTTTTGTCGCCGAGACAGCCAGGCTGGGACTGGATCCTGGAAACTGGGAAACTTACGATGTCCAAATACAGGAAGTGGTGTCGTTTTCCGAAATGAAACGCATTGTCAACCAGTGCGTCAACACAACGGCTTACTATTTCAAGCCCGAGTCTCTGGAGGCAAAGAAAAAGGTCAGAAACCCGAAGAAAATCTTAACCCGTCCGGCAGATACCCTTGCCGAGGAAGAATTGCCCGACACCGATGAGGGCGATATCCTGTTGAATCTGCGGGGCACATTTGTGGTGAAGCATAAGTGATGATCAGAAATCCCCGACATATCGCCATTGAACTGGACGGTGCCCTGTACCGCTATGACGGGCAAAGGCTCGAGACGATTTCCAGCCTCAAGGATCTGTCCGGTGACATCTGGCTGCTGACCGATTTGCAGGACGCCATTTCCCGGCATATGAGCGTCGAAGCGGCCCATAATTACGTGGACGTCATATTGCGCAAGAAAATGCAGGAATCCGGTGAGTTCGATGACTCGGTCAGCATCATCTCTCACTGGAAGAAAAAGAAAAGCCGGCATACGACCGAGGTTTCTTTTACCGCCCTTTCTGCGCGAAAGTTTCGCTACTACACCGATCTGGCCGAGGGCCACGGCGACGCGGTGCTGCTGTTTCCGCTGTACGCGGTTTTACTCCGAGCGCTGAAAACCATACGCTCAAAAGAACCGGTGGCGGTCGTTTTCCAGCACAACCGCTTTGCCGACATCATTGTCGGATCGAAAAACCAGGTATTTTACATCAACCGCTGCGTGGCATTCGACACCAGTGAGGAGCAACTGATCCGGCTGTGGGACACGGTAAAGGCCGAGCTGGTCTCCGTGCGCCAGGAGCAACGGCTGGAGCTGAACAATGTGTTCGTTATGGACTGGATCGACAGCATCGATCTGCCGAGCCATACGGACGAGTCGGGGCTGAAATGGAGCCGTCTGCCGGGTGCCCCGGTCATCTTCAACGATAAGCGCCTGCAGGTGTCCTTGTTGCCGGTATTGAAAGCGCTGTCGGTAGTTGACAGTGCCTCGACACCGGTGCAAAAGGCCTGTTTCTTCACCCGGCAGATGGCACCGGTGCTCAACGCACTGCTGCTGACCGCCGCGCTTTTTTTGGCCTGCGGCTATTGGTATTTTCAGCATCGCAGCGACCAGCTCGGCAACCGGATCACATCGCTGCGGGGTCAGCTGGTTCGCATGCAGGCCCGGCAACCGGAGCAATTCAACCGGGAAGCGTTCGACCGCACACTGGGATTTGTCCGGGATCTCGCATCCTATCGAAACGTGCCGTCTTACCGCGATATCATTGCCGATCTTTCTTCCGGGGTGCCCGAGCAGATGAAACTGGAAATCCTGAAGATCAATTACCGGTCCGGAGAAATACAGGTGGAAGTGTTCGGACACATTCAGGCGCCGTTTAAGACGGCCCACACCGATTACCAGGGCCTGATCCGGACGCTGAAGCAAAAAAAGTACGTTATCGAAAGTAACCGTTTCGACACGGATATCAGAGATTCACAGTTTTTACTGAAGTTCAAAAGGAAATTTGGATGAGAAGCAAATACTCCGGGTTTTTTTCCGCAGGGATCTTCGCGTTGGCGGCCGGAATCACCGCCGTCTACGGCTTTCAGGATTTTCAGCCGCAACAACCGAAGGTCAGGTTCAGAAAGACCGCGGTTGCACCGCAAGCCAACTTGCCGGACGAATCGGAACTCAAAGAGGTCGATGCGCTTCGCAAGGGGCTGGCAGAACTTGTCGCCCTGCCGGCGCCCGAAGAAGACATCGTCAATTTGATTGCGCTGGGGCAGCCGCCGGATCCGGCAACCGCAACCTTCGACCCGGCAGAAGAAAACGGCCGGGATTCTCATATGGGGTATCTGCTGACGCTGGTGTTTTGTTCGCAGAACAAGAATTTTTGTATTATCGACGGTCGCTTTACCACCGAAGGCGGGCAGCTGCCCGATGGCGCCGCAATCGTGCGAATTGAACCCCATCGGGTTTTGTTGAAAAAGGGCGGTGCGTCCTATTGGGTATACCCGGACAGAAATAAACTCTTCTCCGGCAAAACCGCCGGGAAGATGAAGGACGGCACGCATATGGAGGTGAGATGAGAAGCAAGCATCTATTGTGGGGGTTGCTGCTGATTTGGATAGTTATCGGTTGCTCCCACCAGCAGCAGTTGCGCGATGCAAAAAAGCGCAAAGATTCTCCGGTGGCCATCCCCGAAAAAATCGTAGCCGAAGTTGCCGAATTGGCCGAAACAAATCGTTATCTCACCAAAGCCCTGGAGAGCCGCACAACCCGGGAAATTGAAGTAAAGCCGGTCATGCCCACCTACGATCCTTTGGAAGACCGCATGGTATCGTTTTCGATGGTGGATGAAGACTTCAAGATGGTTCTTTACTCTCTTTCCCAGTCGGTGGGCTTGAACCTGATTGTCGATCCGGATGTAAAAACCGAAGAGAAGCGGCTGACCATCAATTTTGAAAACGTCTCGGCCGCCTTGGTCCTGCGGGAGGTTCTCGACACGTTTAACCTTTACTATGAGACCGCCGGCAACGTCCTGCGGGTCAGACCCTTCCAGGAGAAGATTTTCCGGCTTAACTTTTTGGACACGTCCATCGACACGAATTTTCTAATCGGTGGAGATGTCCTGGGAGAGACCGAAGGGCTGGAAGGTCTAACGGGCAGTTTCAAACTGAGCGGCAGAGGGTCGGAAAAAGAGCAGGGAAATGCCTATGATGTAATCGAAAAGGTGGTTCAGAAGATCCTTTCATCGGAAGGCAACTACGTTTTAAACCGAATGGCCGGAACCCTTTATGTAAAAGATCGCCCCGAGTCGATCCGCGCCATTTCGCGCCTCGTCAACAACGCCCGTGAAATCCTTTCGCGGCAGATTCTGATCATCGCCCGCATCATCGAAGTCGTGCTGCGGGATGAATTCGATTACGGAATCGACTGGGATATCCTGTGGCAGGAAGCCAGAATCACCGATTCGGCCGAAGCCCGCCTGGCGTGGAATATAGAGGAGGGACTTCGATTGGAGGGTGTGGCAGGTCACCTCGACATCTCGGCGGCAGTAAAGGCTCTGGAGACGTTCGGGGACATCAACATCGTATCCAATCCCAGCATCCGGGTCAAGCATGCCAAACCGGCCATCATCAGCGTGGGCTCTTCCATCAGCTACATCAAGAGTACATCGACCACCATATTGGACGGCATTTCCCGGGACCTGGTATCCGCTGTGGAGGTTTCCAAGGTATTTGACGGACTCGTTCTGGGGGTGGTTCCATTTATACAGGACTCCGGCAAGATTTCCCTGCTGATCAACCCCATCAAAAGTGACGTGGATTCAGAAAGTCTGCAGCTGATCGATGTGGGCACTCAGCAGGTGACCCTGCCGGTGGTGAACATCAAAGAGGTCAACAGCACCATTACGTTAAACAGCGGTGATGCGATCATCCTGGGCGGCCTGATAGACAACCAGGAAGTGGTTATCGACCGTGGGGTGCCCGGTCTGTCGGCCATACCGGGGCTGGGTTACCTGTTCAAGGATCAATTCATTCGCAACGAGAACCGCGAGCTGGTGATCATTTTGAGCGTTACGGAAATATGAGCATCATCTACCAATCCCTGACGAAGCTGCGGTCATCTGCTCCTGCAAAACAAGGACAGAAACCGGTCGCAATGGAAAGCCGCGGCATGTTCGGCCGCAGAAGCCGTACATTTACTCCGCGTGTGCTGGTGTTGACTGTGCTGGTATTTGCAGCCGGTATGGGCGTGTCCTACGGGATTTACCAGATACAGGTCGAGCCGGTGCAAAACGTTGGTGAATATACTATCGGGCGGATGGCGCCAGCTTCGCTTTCATCGCCTGAACAGAGCGTGGCTGCCACGGCCGCGGATGCCGGTGGCCGGCTTCCGGCTGCGCGCACTGCCCGGCCCCGCAACAAATCCAATCTCTCCGGAAAAGTCTCGGCCGCTAAACCCGAACCAAACGAGCGGCCGACCGCTTCTAAAATGGTTGTAGCTCAAATTTCGACAGCCAATCCACCGGTCGTTGCCGCAAGTTCGGCCTCAACCGCAGCGGTCACGGCAATTGCAAGCAAGACCGACCACCGACCGGTCGGTGGGCGAAAAGCCGATCGCGACACGACGCCATCGGCGGTTGCAGATATCGAAAATATCCGTCGTGCCAATATGCGCCGCAGTCTCGACATCAGTCGTTTGATCGCTGAAATCCAGCAGTCTATGCACGTTTCGGATCACCGCCGAACCGAAAAGCTTCTGAAACAGCTCACCCGGCGCAAAGGCCGCAACGATCCTTACGTGATGAAGCTCCAATCCTACTGGCACACCCAGCAGGGAGATCTTGGACGGGCTTCTGCGCTTTTGCAAAAGGTGCTGCAACGCAAGCCCGACGATCTGGAGGCCGGCATCAACATGGCGATCCTGGAGATCAAAGCCGGGCAGATCCGGCAGGCGGACGAGCGGCTGTCCCGCCTGAGAGAGATCTATCCGGAAGACACCCGAATACCGGATCTGATGGAAAAATTGAAATCGTGATGGCAGTGACAACTTCCCATACCGTATTCGAAGAGCTGCAGCATCTTCAGTGTCTGGGGCTCAGCTGCAATCCGTTTCCGGTGGCACCGGACAACGAGAACTTTTTTTTGTCCGAAGGTATCGACCGCGCCACTGCCAGCATCGTGCACGGCATGCTGGCCCGCAAAGGCTTTCTGGTGCTCACCGGAGACATCGGCCTGGGAAAGACGACCATCAGCCGCCGCATCATCGGTATTCTGGAGGAAAAAGACGTTGCCACATCCCTGGTTTTCCATTCCACCTACCAGGATGTCGAGTTGCTGCGGGAGATCAACCGGGATTTCGGGCTGCAGGTATCCAGTTTGCGTTGCAGCGATCAGATGCAGGCCCTGAACCGGTTTTTGCTGGAGCGCAGCCGCAGCGGCAAAAACTCCGCCATCATCATCGACGATGCACAAAATCTCGACAAACGCAGCCTGGAGCTGGTGCGATTGATATCGAACCTTGAGGCCGACCGCCAGAAACTGGTGCAGATCCTGCTGGTGGGACAGCCCGAGCTGCTGGATCAGCTCGACTGCAGTACCCTGCGCCAGCTGAAAAGTCGGATCATGATCCAGGAGACCGCCCGTCCGCTCAGCCGCGACGAGCTCAAATATTACCTGCTGTTCAAACTCAATGCCGTAGGAAGCAGTGGGCGGATCAAAATTACCCGGTGGGCGCTTGGCAAGATCCATCGCATCACCGGCGGCAATCTGCGAAAAGTCAATATCCTGATGGACCGCTGCCTCTATGCGGTGTTTTTGTTCAACGCGGATCAGATCAACCGGCGGGTGGTAACCATCGCCCACAAGGACCTCACTGCCGTTCGTGGTCGCTTCAGGGCCCCGCGCTGGGCGAAGACCGCCGCTGCCGGGTTTGCCATGGTTTTGCTGCTGGGGGCAGCCCTGTCGGTTCACTTTCCGGGAAATCCAGCCGAGGCCAAACCCCGCGCGATTTTTCGAAAGATCAAAGGGCCGCTGCCTGCACACAAGTTGCTGCAACGATCAGCCGTGACGATAGATTCAGACCGTATCGGCTCTGCCGCTGCGTCGCACTCGATCGTTTCGATGAAATCCGTATCCCGATTTCTGGCCGACCACCAGCTGACCGCATACACCCGCGATTTGACCGATGCGCTGCGAAACGGCCGGCTGCAGGAAATCGCCGCGAAGATTGTCGATAAAACCGGATACGAGTTGGTCAGCCTGCGGCAGCTGCCCCAAACCATGAAAGGCAGATACGACACTTTCCGCTATTTGGAAAACCCGGGCGGAATCGAACGCTATCTTCTGATATGGCGGCCGCCGCTGAAGCTGACCCGGTTTTTCAATACTTACAAGGGCACTGAAATTGCGAGACTGCAGGAGATGCTGGTCCGGCAGCAGTTGTACGACGCCGGGACAGACGGCATTGTGGGGCCGAGACTGAAACTGGCGCTGTCGCGGTTTCAGCGACAAATGCAGCTGCCCGACACGGGTTATCCGGATGGGCCTACCGTGTTTTACCTCTTTCACCAGGACGGAATCGATCAGGGATGAATACACAAACGCCGAAGAAACGACTGGGTGAACTGTTAAAGGAAAAAGGGGTCATCACCGATGCGCACATCCGCTATGCCCTTCAGGTGCAGAAAATTACCGGCGATCGGTTGGGCGAAATCTTCGAAAAACTCGGCTTTGTGACCGACAACGACACCGTCATGGCCCTTTCGGATCAGTCCGGTGTTCCGTACCTTGACATCGATGAAGTCCTGCCGGAAACCGACGTGTTGAAAATCTTCAACAAAAATCTTTGCCTCAACAACAGTTTTCTGCCGATCCGCCGCAAAGAGGATTTCATCGAGGTGGCAGCCAGCAATGCAGACGATGAAAAGATTCCGCAACTGGTTTCCCGGCAGACCGGTTTGCAGCCCCGCGTGTACATCTCCGAGCGCAAGAAGATCATCAACGCCGTCAACAAGCATTACTACTTTCTCGAAAACCCGGTGGAAAAGCTCATCGAAAACGAGATCAGCGTTCTCTCCCAGGATGAAGAAATGGCCCGGGGGATGGACAATCTGATCAAGCAGATCTTTCACCTCGCTGTCAAGATGCGGGCCACCGACGTGCACATTCAGAGTATGGCGGCATCCATCGACGTGTCTTTTCGGGTGGACGGGGTGATGCGTCCCGTGCTGTCACTGCCGACATCGCTCAGTCGGGTCCTCACCAGCCTGAAGATGCGTGCCGACA
>JAHEIV010000061.1 GCA_024639205.1 Deltaproteobacteria bacterium
TGACCGGGCGGTGCAGGGCCAGCTCCTCGATGTGTCGCTCCATAAGCTTGGCCAGATACATCATGATTTCCAGGTCAACTTCAATGACCCGCTCGATTCCGGGACGCTGCACCTTCACGGCTACCTCCTTGCCGTCCTGCAGTCGGGCTTTGTGCACCTGGCCGATGGAGGCGGAGGCCAGCGGTTGTTCTTCGAAATCCGTGAAGATCTTCTCTATAGGGAACTTTAGTTCTGATTCGATGATCTTGCGAACGGCGTTAAATGAAAAAGGGGGAACTTTGTCCTGGAGCTTGGATAACTCGCTGAGAAAGTCGACCGGTATCAGGTCGGGGCGGGTGGAAAGAATCTGGCCCAACTTAATATAGGTCGGTCCGAGCTCTTCCAATGCCATCCGAAGACCCACCGGACGGGTGAGCTTTTCGACTCGGACCGGATGATTTCTGGAGATTATCTTCAGACCGGCTTCGACATACTGGTCAAGCTTGAGCAGCTCCAGCAGGTCGCCGAAACCATACTTCAGCAGCACGGTCAGAATCTGGCGAAACCGATTCAGATTGCGGTAGGTGCGGCCGATGCCGGTAATGTCGCGGATGCTCAACATCGATAATCATCCGGAAGCACCTGCATCCTTGTTGAGCGCTTTCTTGAGCTCCCGAATCTCTCTTTTCAGCGCCTTGAGATCGTCACCGGTTACCAGGTCCATTTTTTTCATGATTTCCTTGACGGTTTTTTCCACTCTTTGTTCCAGTTTGTCCTGAACTTCCTCGTAGCGTTTCTGCAGATCGTTGAAAAATTTCTTGCCGTCACGCTCCGTCATCTTACCCTTATCGACGACCTCGCGGGCGAGATCTTCCATTTCGTCCTTGGCCAGCAGGGCAAGTCCGATACCCGTCAACATGGTTTTCTTAACCAAATCCAGCATGCTACTGCCTCCTTCATGCTTTAATAAGTTATCTCAGCTTCCCCAGGACTGCTCCGGCGATCGTGTTCTTCTGGATTTCCTTGGTACCTTCCCAGATTTCGGTGATCTTGGCGTCGCGATAGAACCGTTCGACTTCATACTCGGTTATGTAGCCGTAGCCGCCAAGCAGCTGAATGGCCTCATCGGCTACCTCGACCGCGGTGCGAGCCGCGTACATCTTTGCCATGGAAGTCAATTTGGGGTCGATTCTTCCCTGGTCAAAGTTCCACGCGGCTTTATAGGTAATCAGGCGCGCCAGTTCTATTTTTGTGGCCATGTCGGCCAGTTTGTGCTGTGTTGCCTGGAACTGGGCGATTTTCCGGCCGAACTGCTCCCGCTGTTTCACATAACCCAGGGCCCTGTCAAAGGCTCCCTGGGCGATTCCGAGGGCCTGGGCCGCCACCTGGATGCGGCTTTCATCGAAAAAATGCAACACGTGGTAAAAGCCCTTGTTCTCTTCACCGATGAGGTTGGAGAGCGGTACCCGCACATCCTTTAAATTCACCTCTGCCGTGGCCATCATTTGAATCCCCATTTTTCGACCCACATCGGCAGTGGACAGACCCTGGCGATCCGCCTCCACCAGGATCAGGCTGATGCCCCGGTATGATGGTTCTGCTTCAGGATCGGTCTGGCACATGACGCAGTAGAATCCGGCCAGGCCGCCGTTGGTGATGAAGATTTTTGTACCGTTGACCACCCAATGCTGACCGTCTCGAATCGCCGTGGTGTCCATCTGGGTGATGTCCGATCCGTGATCGGGTTCGGTGAACGCACCGGCGGACAGCATGCGCCCCTCTGCAACAGCGGGCAGATAGGTGGCCTTCATTTCCTTTGATCCCCAGTGAAGGATGATCTCGGAAGCGAAGCTGGAAAGGGCAACGGCACTGCCGATGGAAGAGTCCGCCCGGCACAGCTCTTCCACCACCAGGATGTCTTCCAGGCAACCCATCCCCTGACCGGAATATTCTTCCGGGAAATGGATCCCTATCAAGCCCAAATCACACGCTTTCTTCCAGATCTGGGTGGGAAATTCGTGCTTTGCCTCCAGTTCCAGTGCCAGGTCTTTGTCAAATTCACCCTTGGCAAAATCCCTAACCGCTTTTTGGATGTATTTCTGAGTTTTGTTCAGTTCGAATTCCATGTAACGGCCCCGAAAGAGAATCGAAAGTAACCTATTTGCTTACCATATGCCTTGGCGCAATGCAAGATTTTTGGCCGCCGGGCAAGCGATGTTTACACGCTGCGCGGCTACAAACCTTGACGGGAGAATGGTTCTGCTCTAAATATATTAAATTCGTTCGAGATATGTTAACATGACCGCGCAGAAAGGAACTGGATACAAATGGCATTCTCGGTTGCAATGGCCGGCAAGGGCGGCACAGGCAAGACGACCCTGGCTGGACTTCTGGTTAAATATCTGGTGATGAATCAAAAAACGCCCGTTTTGGCTGTGGACGCGGACAGCAACGCCAACTTGAATGAGGTACTCGGTGTTCGGGTGACGGAAACACTCGGCGAGGCCAGGGAGGACATGAAAAAGGGCCAGGTACCCAGCGGAATGACCAAAGACATATTCATGGAAATGAAACTGGAGCAGTCGGTAGTGGAATCGGATGGATATGATCTGGTGGTGATGGGACAGCCCGAGGGCGCCGGGTGCTATTGTGCCGCCAATACGCTACTGACCAACTTCCTGGACCGGATGCAGGACAACTATCCGTATATCGTTGTGGACAACGAGGCCGGCATGGAGCACATCAGCCGCCTGACCACCAAAAACGTGGATGTCCTGCTGGTGGTTTCCGATACTTCGCGCAGGGGCATTCAGGCCGCCATCCGGATCAACAAACTGGCCGGTGAGCTGAACATCGGCATCAAGCGAAGCTTTATCATCATCAATCAGTTGAAAGAAGATCTCTCCGATACAATACTGGCCATTTTGAAAGAGAGCGGTCTGGAGCTGGCCGGGATTGTTCCCTCAGATCCGGTGGTCTACGATTTTGATTTAAACGGACGGCCGACGGTAGAGATGCCGGAAGAAAGCGCATCCGTAAAAGCGGCCTTCGGCATATTCGACAAGGTTGTCGCCTGAATCTTGCGTGAAAAAGATTGTGAAGCGCCTGGTGCTTATTCCATGAATACTTTCCAGCGAAACGGATAATTTGTCCGACTACGCGAAATCAATATGCCAGATGCATGCTTTGATGACAGCTTCGACGGAATCTTGAACGTTGGCTGGTTAAAACCTCCGACTCGTGAAGCGATCAGGTCTCCGTTTCATCCAATTAGGCCGATACCGGAATAGAAGATGCGAAGAACGGGATTTTTGTACGACGAGCGATACCTGCTCCACGATACCGGTTCCTATCATCCGGAGGTCCCTGAAAGACTGCTGGCGGTTTACAAGGGAATCGAGGAAGGCAACCTTCTTCCTGAGCTGGTTCGCATCAAAGCGGAAACAGCTGAGCGCAAGTGGATCGAACTGGTCCACGAATCTGGGTACATCGATCGTTTTGGCGATGCCTGTATCTCCAACCAAAGATCGTTCGAACATCCGGACAATCAGATGTGTTCCGAAACGTTCGACGTTGCTTTTCTGGCGGTGGGCGGCATCTTGAAAACCGCCGACATGGTAATGCAGGGAGAGCTGGACAATGCTTTCTGCGCCGTACGTCCGCCCGGTCATCATGCAGAACGCGATCACCCGCTGGGGTTTTGTTATTTCAACAACGTGGCCATAGCCGCACGATATCTGCAGAAAAAGTGGGGAATCGGCAACGTCGGTATCATCGATTTTGACGTCCACCACGGCAACGGCACACAACACATTTTTGAACAGGATCCGACGGTGTTTTACTACTCGATTCATCAGCATCCCTCTTTTGCCTATCCGGGAACAGGGCGGGAATTCGAATACGGCACAGGCAGTGGTCACGGGTTCACCAAGAACAACGTGGTGTTGCCGGGACAAGGAGATGACGTTTACACCGAACTGATCCAAGAGCACCTGGTGGTCGACTTCGATCGGTTTAAACCCGAATTTATCCTGGTTTCTGCCGGATTCGACGGGCATGCCGATGACGACATGTCCGACATCAACCTGTCAACGGAATGGTACACCTGGATGATGGAGACCATTATGACAATGGCCGATCGCGTTGCGGGCGGCCGGGTGATCTCCGTGCTGGAGGGCGGGTACTGTCTGCAGCGCCTTCCGGAACTGGCCAGAAACCACGTTACCACATTGTTAACCGGAGGTAAGTGATGTTTGTCAGTCAATCGATGACTCGTAAGGTCATCACCATTGATAAAGAGGCCGGTATATTCGATGCTCAGGAGAAATTCGCCGAACACCGGATTCGCCACCTTCCGGTGGTGGATGCCGAAAACCGCTTGATCGGCATCGTAACGGATCGCGACATTCGAACTGCGATGCCGTACAGCCTTTTCAAAGACCCCACCAACCAGCTGGAGCGCGAGAAACTGAGCGGTCTGAAAATCAGGGATTTCATGACGGTCGATCCCAAGACGATCTCTCCCGGCTACACCATCCAGGATGCACTGTTGCTGATAGAACAATTGAGGGTCGGGGCGCTTCCCGTAACCGACGAACAAGGCAAACTCAAAGGAATCATATCCGTTCGCGACCTGCTGCGTGCCTTTATCAATGTACTGGGAATCGGACAGCCGGGAACTCTGGTGGGCATTCTGGTGGAAGAGAAAATCGGGCAGATGAAAAAGATCGTTGATGCCATTACCGAAGAAGATATATCCTTCGGCAGTGTGCTGGTCGCACGCTATTGGGAGAAGGACAAAAGGGCCGTTTTCCCTTACCTGCTGACGCAGAATGTTGCACCCATCAAACGCAAGTTGAAGGACATGGGATACACCCTTATCGATCCCATGCAATGGTATCTGGACCAGCTGCCGAAGTACGAATAAAACCGAGCCGATGAGAAGCTGCATGGATCCCCAACCCTTTTCCGACCTCTATGTCTACTACTGCCGCGGACAGGTCGCTCCCGGCACGAATCCGGTATCAAAAGACTTCATCGGTAACTGGGAAGAGGATAACTTTTCTTTTCTGTTTTACACCGAGCCGTCACGGGAAGCCGTCGAGACACTGCTGGCCGGCCAGCCGCATCTGACCCTGCTGGATGAATATCACATGTCCTATGCGGACTGGCTGGGAGAAAAGCCGGGGATTTCCCGCATTGGCAGTTTTACGGTTTGTCCACCCTGGGAAAATCCCGCGATCGAGGACGCGCGAGTGATTGTTCTCGATCCGGGTGTTGTTTTCGGGACGGGAACTCACCCGACAACCCGAGACTGCCTCGCGGCCATTGAAAGCATTTACGCCCTGGAAACACCGCAAATCATGCTCGATTTGGGAACCGGCACCGGTCTGCTGGCACTGGCGGCGGCAAGCCTGGGGAGTCGACGGATACTGGCGGTGGACAATAACTTGCTGGCCACCCGGACTGCCCGTAGAAACGTGCGGCGTAACCGGTTGGAAAATGTCATTCTAACGATCCATGGCCGGGCCGAAGATATGATTCAGCGACCGGCCGATCTGTTGGTTGCCAATATTCATTATGATGTTATGCAGCGATTGATCACCGCAGAGAATCTGGTCGGCAAGAGATGGTTCGTACTGTCAGGCCTGCTGCGCAGTCAGGCAAGGGATATCGAGCGGCAGCTGGCACCGCTGCCGGTAAGCCTGCTGCGGCGATGGGAGTGTGAAGGAACCTGGTATACGTTTATGGGAATTGTGCGACACCGGCAACCTCGATTTCGCCCGGAAGGTGACATATGATTATCAAGTGTTGGGGATCCCGGGGCTCCATTCCCGTTTCTGGAAAATCATATTTGAAATACGGCGGGGATACGACCTGCATCGAAATCCGCACAAAAAGCGACGACCTGATCATAATTGACGCCGGCACCGGAATCAGAAGACTGGGCAACCAGCTGGTGAAAGAAAAAAGGCAAACCTGTCACTTCATTTTCACCCACGCCCACTGGGATCACGTAATGGGTTTCCCGTATTTCAAGCCACTCTATTTTAAAAGCACCAAACTGCACATGTACCGTTGTCCGTTTCACAGCAAGTTCGTGGAAACCATTCTTTCACGTGTTATGGCACCGCCGAACTTTCCGGTAAAATACTCCGACATAAAGGCGAAAATGGAATATATAGACGCCTGCCCGACGGATTTTACCATCGGCAGTGTGCAGGTGGTCCCCATCGCCCTGAGTCACCCGAACAGCGGCAGCGGTTACAAATTCATCGAAAACGGCCGCACCTTCGTATTTCTTACCGACAACGAGCTGGGCTATACCCATCCCGGGGGCCGGTCTTTCGAAGACTACCAGGCGTTTTGTGCCGATGCCGACCTGCTGTTTCACGACGCCGAATATACGCCCAAGGAGTATCAATTCTTTATTGACTGGGGCCACTCCGTTTACACCGACGTGCTCAGGCTGGCATTGGGGGCCGGAGTCAAGAAACTCGGACTTTTTCACCTGAACCAGGAACGCACGGATGCAGAAATGGACCGGATCGTGAAGCATTGCCGCCAGTTGGTCACCGCAGAGAAGCGGAAACTGGAGTGCTTTGGCGTCAAAAGCGACATGACCTTTGAATTATGAGTCTCTCATGAACGACCTCATTGAGCGTGCAGCGCAGGATCTGGCACGAGCAAAAAAGGTGGCCGCGCTGACCGGAGCCGGGATTTCAGTGGAGAGCAAAATTCCGCCATTTCGGGGCAAAGGCGGGCTGTGGGAACAAATCGATCCAATGGAGTATGCCCACATAGACGCTTTCCGGCGCGATCCTGCCAAGGTCTGGGAAGTGCTGATCAAAGGCATGAAAGATGTCATCGACCAGGCCCGTCCCAATGCAGCCCATTTGGGACTCGCTCGTTTGGAAGAGCTCAACCGGCTGCAAACCATCATTACCCAGAACGTCGACGGACTGCACCAGATGGCCGGCAGCAGCGATGTGATCGAGTTTCACGGCAGTTTTGCCTGGCAGCGCTGCATGCAATGCGATGAGCGGCTGCCGACTCAAAAGGTTTCCTTGGATCGAATCCCACCGCTGTGTCAATGCGGCGGGGTCTACCGACCGGAGTGTGTATTTTTCGGCGAGATGATTCCGCCAGAGCACCTGGCACGTTCGCAGCACATCGCATCCCGGTGCGAGGTAATGCTGGTTATCGGAACATCGGCCACCGTACAGCCGGCATCGTACATTCCCGTTTTATCGAAGCAGTCCGGGGCCAAGGTGATCGAAATCAATCCGGAACCTACCGCATTGACCGGATCAGTCAGTGACTACCTGATTGCGGGTAAAGCCGGTGAAATGACGAGCCGAATCGTTGCGAGTTTGGAACGGCTGATCTGATCAATCTCTGCATAGCTTGACATTTCTTGAAACCATGGCTGAAGAAAGCAGCAGCTGGGTCACCACCGTCGCCCTTTCACCGCCGAGCCTGCAGGACAATACAGCCGATGCCGACCGGCTGGCTGCCGCCCTGAAAAACCGGCTTGCCGTTGATTCCTTCGATCTGCACATCGACCTGGAAGTTCTCAAACAGCTTCCCGAATTGCTGCGCCAGTCAAATTACGCCGTGCGCTGCACCTTGATGCGTGACCGCAGCCGCTGGTTTCTGACCGGAATTCAAAGCGTTGCAGAAGACAGCCTTCAATTGGGGCTGGCGGTGGATTTGGGAACCACAAAAGTGGTGTTGCGAATCCTCGATTTATCTGCGGGCCGAATCCTCAGCGAGGCGGTCTTCGACAACCCCCAGATTGCCGTCGGCGCGGATATTCTCACGCGGGCGCATTTCGCCGGAGAAGGTGGAGGCACTCAGGATCTGCACAGGCGGATCATCGAAGCCATCAACCGGCAGACCGAAGCCCTGTGCCGCGATTGCGGGCTGACACCCGGGCAAATCGTGCTGATAGCAGTGGCCGGCAATACCACCATGACCCACTTGTTTTTAGGGTTGACGCCGTATTGGATCATCCGCGAACCTTACATTCCGGCTGTCAATCGGCCCGGACTGATCCGGGCATGTGATCTGGGGATCCGTGCAGGCAGCGGGGCCCGGGTTTATGTCTTTCCGAACATCGGCAGTTATTTTGGCGGAGATGTTATCGCCGGGATTCTGTCATCCGGTCTGCACCGGATGGAGGAGACTGCCATCCTGGTCGACGTTGGAACAAACGCCGAGGTTGTGCTCGGCAATCGCCACTGGCTGATCGCCTGTGCCGGTGCAGCCGGACCTGCCCTGGAAGGTGGCGTTACACAGATGGGGACGATGGCCGCACCCGGAGTGATCGACCGCATCACCATCGACGCCGATACGCGCCGGTTCGATATCCACACCATCGACAATTTGCGACCTTGCGGAATTTGCGGATCCGGCTTGATCGATCTCGCTGCCCAGATGCTGGCAGCCGGTATGATCGACATTCGCGGGCGGTTTCTACCGGACAGCTGCCCGGACCGATTTGTTCAGCAAGACGGCGCCTCGCACCTGGTGCTGCTGCCGGCGGCAGAAACGGCTGGCGGCTCTGTGTTGACAATCAGCCAGGTGGATTTCGACAGCCTGATTCGCTCCAAAGCAGCCATGTACACGATTCTGGAAACTATTGCCGGCAGCGTCGGGATCAGCCTTGAAGAGGTTGGCCGTTTTTTCGTTGCCGGGACATTTGGCGCGTTCATCCGGCCCGAATCTGCCATTACCATCGGTATGCTGCCGGACCTGCCCCGTGAAAATTTCAAGGTTATCGGCAACAGTTCTCTGGAAGGGGCGACGAAGATTCTCACATCGCCCGACTTGCTGGATGTGGTTGATCACATCCGCGAACGGATTACCTACCTCGAGTTGAATGTGAATCAGGACTTCATGCTGCGGTTTTCGGCTGCAAAATTCTTTCCGCACACCGACCTGAGCCGGTTTCCATCGGTCGCAGCCCGCCTGGGTCTGGGATAGATTGAACTATCGCTCGATCAGAAAGTGTTGAATAAACCGCGGGTCCAGGTCTTTCGCTTTCACTTGCCCGTATTCATCCTCCAACTCCAGGAAAAGTCTTTCCAGGGTTCCTGCCAGATTCGCACTGACCTGATCTTCTCGCAGGCCGGATTGAGCTGCCAGCCATTGTAGAAATGATTCACGACAGGTTTGATCGATTTTACCGGGTTTTGTGCCGGACGCCTGCAACTGTCCGTAGAAATTTCTGAACTCCTCGATGTTCAGTTGTGCCGGGGTGTCGGGAAGCCCGAGGCGGGCCCGCGCCCAAAGGGTCAGCAGGAAGTTTTTATATGTGAGAAAACGATACGATGACAGGGGCTTGGGATCGATTCCCATCAGTGACAGTAAGTCGTCGACGGCGATGATCTCCTGCAATACGGCGTCAGACTCTCCAATTTCCTCCGGATCCTCAAAGTCTCGATATAACGTACCGGTTCTGTAGTTGTCGAAGTAAAGCGGCTTTTTTACGAGCAGGCCGCCGAGAACGCCGAGCCATTCTTCCCCCCAGAACGTCAAAGACAATTCCTTGGAGGCAAACCACGCCTGTTTCAGCCACTGCCGGGCTCGCCACTTCAGCTTCAGTGCCCGGCCGTAGCCGATCCGAAAGATATCTTCCAGCAGGTACTGTTGAATCAATTCAGTCGACATCGGCTTTTCGGCAAGCGGTTTATTCTCCGGCCTGTCTGCCAGGGCGCGCAGGCCAATAGAGAGATAAGCGCAGGCCTTTCGGACGGCCTGCTGCAATTCATCCTTGCTGTTTACTTTCCTGCAGTCGGCTGCAATGATGCGATTGCACAACCCGGCGAACTCCGATTGGGTCTGTTCGAATACAGCACTTGAGTCTATCCGGGATAGGGCAAGGGTAAAATCGGCGTTCTCTATCAGCATCTGCGCAGGATACCGTGTGCCGGACAGGCGTGTCTCAGGTGACAGCTTGTGCACTCGATCGCGGAGTTCTTCCGACAGCTGTTCGGGCGACAGCGGTTGATACACGCCGACCGCTTCTTCAAATGGCAGGAATCCTTTTTCTGCCATCCGCACATTTCTTTGCCGATAGGCCTCCTCCTCGTTTTCGGCCGGAATGATGTGCACAGCCTCCAGCAGGATTTTCTGGTAAGCGATGTGATCTGCAGCCGCCAGACTGTGAACCAGCTTTTCGAGAAACTGGCGGTAATGCTTTTTGTCGATCTCTCCCAGATCCGTCATTTCTGAAAATGAATCGCCGATGATTCGCAGGTAAAAATGGTTGTCGACGGAGAACCAGTTTTTTCCGAAATCCGACGGGTCCTGGTCGTGTTCCCGAATGCGGACCTCGATATTTTTGAACAGGTAAAACTCCAGCAACTCCAGCTTGTGTTGAACGAGCCATCTAAGCATGCGGGTGGGGTCCGAGCGGTGCAGCAGTTCAAACCACCGCGAAATGGCCGCCAGGTCCAGACGATCCCGGCCCCAAACCTCGGCATCCACGATGTACTCCCACTGCCTGTCGGAAGCCAGAGATAGCAGCGGCAGCGCATCCTCCGGGCCGATGTCATGCACCAGCAGGTGGAAGTCCTGCGCGGAATACGCGTGCACCAGCGCCACCGAATTGTCGGCATCCAGGATTTGCTCCAGGGCTTTCTCCGGCTCCAGCGCCATGAGTTCTCTTCGCCGGTGATGAAGATCCCGGATTTTCTCCAGGGTCACATTTTTTTCCGGTTCTTTTTCCATCA
>JAHEIV010000468.1 GCA_024639205.1 Deltaproteobacteria bacterium
GAAGTTGATAAAGGCCATTGCGGCCAGAAATACCATGTAGATGGCGCTGGACGGGAGCCGGACCTGCGGTTGGCTGCCGACCGCAGGCACGGGCGGGTTCAGCCCGATGCCGCCTTCGGGAAGAAAAAACAGCGGCAAGGTGGAGATCAACATCACCGTGGCGGCCACAAAAAACAGCGGACCCTCATAAAACCCCCATCCCTGGAAGTGGTGGCCCATGCCGTCGTAGAGCAAGCCGCCGATCCAGATACCGGCGATGCGACCGATACCGCCCATGCTGGTCAGTTTGCCCTGGATGCGGCTGCGCTGCTGCTGATCATAGATGTCTGCAACCAGTGCGCTCCAGCTGACGTTGGACATGGACCAGAAAATCTCGATGACGGTCAGCCCCGCGATGATGGTGTAGCCGCTGGCCACCGGGTCGACAAACCGGCGATGCAGATACCAGACGGCAACCGTGCTGAAGGCGGCCAGCATCTCTCCTACGATGATCAAGGTGCGGCGAAGCTGGAGACGATCGGATATTTTTCCCCAGACAAAGGTTTGGGCCACCACGTTGACGATCATCGGCAAGGTTGCGAAAAGCGTGGTTTCGGTGACGCTCAAACCGAGTTGGTGGCGCAGATAAATGGAGAGAAAGGCGTAAAAGAGGCCGCGGCGAAACATGGCCAGGCTTTCAAATGACGCCAATCCGACAAAGTATCGCAGAGGGGCTGCGCTCACAGAAGCCTCACTTTCAATTTTCAGGGGATGAAATGTGCGGGCTAGTACCGGCTGGTATACTTTTTGCGGACGCGCTCCATCTCCCGCTGCTCGTCGCGTTTCCGGATGGATTCGCGCTTGTCGTACTGGCGCTTGCCGCGTGCCAGGGCCAGCTGCAGTTTGACCTTGCCGGACTTAAAGTAGATTTTCAGCGGCACCAGCGTGTAGCTTTGTTCGTTGACTTTGCCGAATAGGCGCTTGATTTCCCGCTTGTGCAGCAGCAGCTTGCGGGGGCGCAGCGGTTCGTGGTTGTCGTGGTGCGCAAACGGATACAGGCCGATGTGCATCTGGTGCACGAATACTTCACCTTTTTTAATTCGCGCGTACGCGTCTTTCAGGTTAACCCTGCCCTGGCGAAGCGACTTGACCTCGGTGCCCTTCAGCACCATGCCGGCTTCAAACACATCGTCGAGGTGGTAGTTGTGTCGGGCTTTGCGGTTCTCGGAAATAATTTTGATGGGCTGTTTTGCCAAGCGCGCGGGTCTCCGGCCCGTGTGAATTCTGAAATATGATGTCCAAAAATCGGGCTGCGCAAGTTATCGTTTACGCTGATCGATTTCTTCTAGAATATCTTTATAGGTGGACTGCAGCAGCTGGAACACTTTTTCCGCAGACTGGAGCCGGAGTGCTTCAGCTACCAGCGCTGGGGTCTCGTGCATCCGAATCGAGCGGATCATCTGCTTGACCGATGGGATCGACTGGGGATTGACGCTCAGCCCGTTCATCCCCATTCCCATCAGAATCGGTGTGTGGATCGGGTATCCGGCCATCTCCCCGCAGATGAACACTTGGACGTTTTTTTCTTTGGCAACGTCGGTCAAATGCTTGAGCATTCGCAAAATGGCCGGATCGAGGGGACGAAACAGGTGAGCGACCTTCTCGTTGACCCTGTCGATGGCCAGGGTGTATTGGATCAGGTCATTGGTGCCAACGCTGAAAAAGTCGATTTCATTGGCCAGCACATCGGCCATCATCACTGCCGAAGGCACTTCCACCAGCACCCCGAGGCGAATGGAATCGTTGTAAGCGATGTTGTCCTGTGCCAGTGACTTTGCAGCCTCCCGCACGGCCTGTTTGGCCGCCAGCACTTCACGCACGGTGGCCACCATCGGAAACATCACGCTAACGTTGCCGTGCACCGCCGCCCGTAAAATAGCGCGCAGCTGGGTGCGAAACACTTCCGGGCGCTGCAGGCAGTAGCGGATGCCCCGCAGGCCCAGGGCCGGGTTTTGCTCCTCCTGGCCGGATTGGGCGGCGATGTACTTATCGCCGTTGATGTCCAGGGTTCGGATGGTCACTGGGCGCGGTGAAGCCACCTCGATGGTCTCAGCGTACTTGTCGGTAAGTTCCTCCTCGGTGGGAAAGTCCGATCGGCCCATGTACTGAAATTCGGTCCGGTACAAACCGATGCCCTCCCCGCCGTAATCTAAAACCGAAGCCACTTGCTCGGAGCGCTCGATGTTACCCAGCACCGCCAGGCGCTGTCCGTCCAGGGTTTTTGCGGGCGCTTTGCTGCCTCGTCTGATAGCAGCCTTGTGTTCCTCATACAGCGTTTTGCGCTCTTCGTATTCGATCAGCGTTTTTTCGCCCGGATCGATGATAACGATGCCGGCACTGCCGTCGACGATGATCAAGTCCTCGTTTTTGATATCCGTGGTGGCATGATCGAGTCCCAGCACAGCCGGGATTTCCAGGGAGCGGGCCAGGATACCGGTGTGAGATGCCTTGCCGCCCTTGTCGGTCACAAATCCTTTGATCCGTTCCAGCTGAATCTGACTCGTTTCGGCCGGGGACAGGTCGGGGGCCACCAGGATCACCCGCCTTCCGATTTTACTGATGTCCACGGACACGGCGCCCACCAGGTTTTGCATGATCCGTTCGGACAAGTGCGCGACGTCTACCACGCGTTCCTTGAGGTAGGGGTCGGACATGGACTGGAATATCTCTCTGGCCGCGGTCACGACTTTTTTCAGTGCCCATTCGGCATTGACCGATTCGGCCTTGATGGTATCGATGGTCTTGCCGTAGAACATCTTGTCTTTGAGCAGAACCTCCTGGGTTTCCAGAATGCCGGTGGTGGTGAGAAAATCTTCGGGGTGTTCTCGATGATCTTGCGC
>JAHEIV010000469.1 GCA_024639205.1 Deltaproteobacteria bacterium
CGGTTGGGCAGCGGGGGGATCCACGTGTCCATGAGCACCATCCTGCCGGAAACCGCAAGGCGGCTTGCGGACACCCAGAACCATCTCGGCGGCCATTATGTTGCGGCACCGGTTATGGGTCGGCCGGATGCGGTTGCCGCCGGCAAGCAGTCTTACTTTATCGCCGGTGATCCGACCGCGAAAGAACGGGTGCGTCCGTTGCTGGAAGCCATCTGTCTGAAGGTGTTCGACTTTGGTGAAAATCAGGCCGATGCCAACGTCGCCAAGCTGGCGGCCAATTTTCTGGTTGCCTCCGCGATCGAAGCCTTGGCCGAGGCATTTGCCCTTATGGCTAAAAACGGCGCCGATCCTGCCAGGCTGCTCGATGCGGCGGCAAGCACGTTCCTGGCTTGCCCGATTTACCAGAACTACGGCAAGCAGATTCTGGAGAAAACCTACACCGAGCCGCTGTTCAAACTCGCCCTGGGGCTCAAAGACGTGAAGCTGATCGCCAGAACCGCCACGAAGAGCCAGACCCCTATGCGGTTTGCCCGGGTGCTGGAAGACCGCTTCCTGGCTGCGATGGCCAACGGACGCGAGGGTTACGATTGGACGGGAATAGCGGCGGAAGTCAACAAGGAAGCCGGGTTGGAATGAAAGTCACCGTCTGCCAGCTGAGAAACGACCCGAAACAGCTGGAAAGGGATTGGCAGGAATTGGTAAAGCACGTTCAGCGTTGTCACAGCGATTTCGTGCTGCTGCCGGAAATGCCCTTCCATCCGTGGCTTTGCCGGAGCCGTCAACCGGACCCCGCCCTATGGGAAGCGTCGGTGGTTGCGCACCGGCAGTGGCTGGAACGGCTGGGTGAACTCAAGGTGGCTGCGGTGGCCGGAACGCTTCCAATCATGCAAGCGGATCGACGGTTTAACGAGGCCTTCCTTTGGTCGCCTCCGAGTGAATATCGGGCCGTCCACCGAAAAGCCTACCTTCCGGATGAAGACGGTTTTTGGGAAGCGTCGTGGTATGATCGGGGCCCGCTTTCGTTTACTGCGTTCGAGGCTGCCGGCGCCAGGATGGGTTTTCTGATCTGCACCGAAATGTGGTTTGGCGAGCACGCCAGAGCGTATGGCAGGGCCGGTGTTCATTTGCTCCTGGTCCCTCGGGCCACCCCGCTGTCATCGGCAGACAAATGGCTGGCAGGCGGGCGCACGGCCGCTGTCATTTCAGGGGCTTTTTGCCTTTCTTCCTGCTTCGGAGGCACCGACCGTCACGGCATGCAGTGGGCCGGCCGGGGCTGGATCATCGAGCCGGAAGAAGGCGACATACTCGCAATGACATCCCCGTCTCAGCCGTTTATCACGATGGACATCGATCTGCAGGTGCCAGAGGGAGCCAAAAAAACCTTTCCACGCTGTGTTGCGGAATAATCCCGGTTCGCAGTCAGCTGCCGAAACCGGCAGCAGTCGGCGGTTTAAATCGACTTATAGTCTTCAACGAAAGGAAGCCGTTTGATGGCAAAGAAACACACCGCCCTGGAACTGACACGAAAGCTGCTGGCTTTCGATACCGTCAATCCGCCGGGCAACGAGCGCCCGTGTGCCGATTTTATTGCCGGTGTCCTGCAGGAAGCCGGTTACAATGTGCGCCGCTACGAATTTGACGAAAGGCGCACGAGCCTTGTGGCCGACTTTGGTTTCAGTGACGAACGGGAACCGATCTGCTTTTCCGGGCACATGGATACGGTGCCCCTCGGCCGGGCTGCATGGAGCAAGGATCCGTTCGGCGGTGAGTTGGAAGATGACAGGATATACGGCCGGGGAGCCTCGGACATGAAGGCTGGACTGGCAGCGATGATCGTTGCCGCTGTGGGCATTGCACATTCATCAACCGGAGTGGGGGGACTCAAACTGGTGCTGACGGCCGGGGAGGAAAACGGCTGCCAGGGGGCGGAATACCTGGCCGGTCTCGAATCTGTGTTGGGCCGGGTCGGCGCTTTGATCGTGGGTGAGCCCACTGCCAACTACCCGGTGATCGGCCACAAGGGAGCCTTTTGGCTGGAGGCGGTGACCACGGGGGTGACCGCCCACGGATCGATGCCGGACCAGGGTGTCAATGCCATTTACAAGGCTGCCCGGGCGATCTCCAAATTGGAAACATTCGATTTTGCGATAGACCCACACCCGGTGCTGGGCGCTCCGACACTCAATGTCGGCACCATATCCGGCGGCATCAATATCAATTCGGTGCCCGACCGCACCGCTTTTGCCCTTGACCTTCGCCTGGTCGCAGGTCAATCCATCGAGCAGGTTCACCGGCAGCTGCAAGCACTGCTCGGCGATGAGGTCGAGTTGAGCCGTCTGACCGCAGCTCCGGCCATCTCCACGGACCCGCAAAACAAGTGGGTGCAGGAAGTATTTTCCATTATGGAAACGCATCTCGGCGAACGGCCCGTGCCCCGCGCTGTGACGTATTTCACGGATGCTTCCGCATTGACTGCCGCCTTCGGCGGCCCGCCCACCGTCATCTTAGGGCCCGGGGAACCGGATATGGCTCACAAAACCGATGAATACTGCCGCATACCCCGGATCGAAACCGCCGCTCGGGTCTACGAAGAGATCGCCCGCAGTTGGTGCGGAATCGGTCGGTGAGATCACTTGCGCTTTCCGGGTGTAACACCAAGAAGGAATGATTTTACTGTTTACTATCATCGGTAAACAAAGACGGCATCGACTTTCTTGTTGTTTCCCGCATCGAACGGTCTTCCAGGGTTTTTAAAACCAAGCTTCTGAAAGCCCACCGCATGGGGCCGCGTATGCCGTGCCACGATGGTTTCGGCCCGGTTCGGGTTGGTATGATGAGCAGATGCCGGCCATCCTGAGAAAACATTCCTATTGCTGTA
>JAHEIV010000470.1 GCA_024639205.1 Deltaproteobacteria bacterium
CAGCGTCGAGGGACAGCTGGTGCTGGGCATCGTACCGTAATTCGCTTCACCTCCCCGCTTTTTAACCTTTCTGCTGTTTTTCCTTTCCCTGTTATGCGATACCGGACAGCTTCGACGGTGGAAATCCAGGTTACGCAGTTCTTTTTTCCCGTGACGTTCGGCAACTTTGATTTCCTTTTAACCGTGGCTCCAATGTTGAACTTTCCCTCGATTGTGGTATGAATAAACACGATGGCCGCACTGCCCAACATCGATCCGCATGAAATCGAAAAGTTCGAAGCGCAGGCACCGCGATGGTGGGACAAGAGCGGTGAATTTAAGGGGCTGCACGACATCAACCCCTTGCGGCTGCAATACATCGACGAGCGATCGCCGCTTGCCGGCAAGAAAGTCGTGGACGTGGGCTGCGGCGGCGGCATCCTGACCGAGGGCATGGCTGCCCTTGGTGCCAAGGTCACCGGCATCGATGTCGGGGACGCGCCACTGGCTGTCGCTCGCCTGCATATGCAGGATAGCGGGCTGGGCATTGTTTACCTAAAGACCACGGCCGAGGATCTGGCCGAATCGGAACCGGAAACCTTCGACGTGGTCACCTGTATGGAACTGCTGGAGCACGTTCCGCATCCGGGGGAAGTGATCAACGCCTGTCACCGTCTGGTCAAACCCGCAGGTGACGTTTATTTCGCCACCTTGAATCGCACCTGGAAGGCCTTTATATTGGCGATCATTGCTGCTGAGTATCTTCTCGGGGTGGTAAAGCGTGGCACGCACACATACCGCCGATTCATCAAACCCGAAGAGATCGACGCCTGGGCACGGCAGGCAGGGTTGGTCAGACAGAACATTACCGGGTTGCATTACAACCCGGTGCTCGGCCGCCGGTGGCTGGGCGGCAACGCGGACGTTAACTATCTGATGCACTTTGTAAAAGAAGGGACTTCACTGCCGGATGAACAAAATACCGAAAGATAAAGCTTATACCCAGCTGCCCGTCAGCGATGACCACAACTGTTTTGCCTGTGGTCCGGCCAATCCTCACGGGCTGCACATGACCTTTCTAACCGATGGAGAAGTGGTTTTTTCCCGGTTGACCGTACCCGGTCACCTGCGGGGATGGAACAACATGGTGCACGGCGGTGTCATCTCCACCATCTTGGATGAGGTGATGAGCTGGGCGGCAATCCATCTGCTCAAGAGCATTATCGTCACCCGGACGATGAGCGTCGATTTTCTCAAACCGGTATTTATCGATCAGCAACTGAAGGCCGAGGCGCGCGTAACCGAAGTCCGCAGCCGCAAGGAAGCGTTGCTGCAAGGCGATCTGTACAACCATGATAAGGTGCTGTGTGCCAGCGCCCGGGGCAGCTTTGCGCTGCTCAAACCAGAAGTGGCTGAAAAACTGGGCATCGCAGCCGCCGAGGAAATCAAGGCACTGTTAGAAAAATAAAGTTTTTAATGTAATATCAATTTGTTATGATTTTATTCCATAGATTGGCTGCACGCATCTTTATCTCATAGCAAAGGATATGGATCCATGTCAGAGTCGCATATGCCAAAAGCGTTCGAAAAATTCGAAATCCAAGCCTACCGCCGCAAACCAAAGGATCTCAAACGTCTCAAGCAATCCCATGTTGCGTTCACCGGCTCTCCCCAGAAACATCCGTATGACCCCCAGCGGGTCGTTCTGATTTCGGATCCGTATAGCACCAGCACGGTCTATTACGAATTCATGAAAAACGACATATCCTACGTCGAGGAGCTGCCAAGCGTGGTCAACGTCGATGGAGAGACCGTTATGGTGGTCCGGATATGGGTAAAAAAGCAGAGCATCGCTGTGCGCAGCTCCGCTTTTATCGTGGCGGACACCTCACGGGGCTAGATTTGTGACCTCATCCAACATTGTCGAGATACTCGAGGATTTGTTCTTTGTTGAGCGCGGGTATCTCAACGCCAATCAGCTGGTTTATCGTGGCAGTCCGCCGGAGTTAATCGATTCGGGCTACAGCGCCGGGTTCGCCGAAACCGCGCGCATCCTGCAGCATCTGGGCGTTCAGACCCACTCGGTCAGCCGCATCATCACCACCCACTGCCATTGCGACCACATCGGCGGACACAAAGCCATTTACGATCAGTCCGGCTGCACTATCTGGTTGCACGAGCTCGGCAAGCACTTCATCGAAAGCCGGGACGACTGGTCCACCTGGTGGAAATATTACCATCAGCAGGCGGATTTTTTTCCCTGCACCACCGGTCTGAAGGACGGTGACGAGGTCCGTATCGGCCCGCACGTATTTGAGGTTTTACACACCCCCGGGCATGCATCAGACGGAATTGTGCTGTATCATAGGGATAATAAATTGCTGATCTCTTCGGACACCCTGTGGCAGCACGACTTGCCGGTGCACACCGTTAGAGTGGAGGGCAATGCGGCCGTGTACCAGACAAAAATGTCCCTGGAGAAGATATCCCGGCTGGAAGTGAGCACGGTGTGCCCCGGACACGGTCCCTTGTTTAGCGATTTTAAGGCCGCGGTGCATCGCAGCCGAAAAAAAATCGACGAATACCTCGCTGATCGTCGGATCGTCGGAAACGATGTACTCAAAAAGATTACCGTTTACACCGTGTTGATGAAACAGCCAGTGCCGGTCGATACATTCTTTGACAATCTGATGGAAACCAACTGGTTTTCGGAAACGGTGGATTTGTACTTCGAGAGCAGATACCAGGCCAAATACGATGAAATCATCGGAAATTTTGTAGAGCGCGGCATCCTGCAAATCAAAGACGGCAGCTATATCACCACGGTCAAACCGTGAGGGTTTATTCACGTTGCGGTTTACCGGAGACGGCAGGTCCAAAGATTGTTTGATGACGGC
>JAHEIV010000062.1 GCA_024639205.1 Deltaproteobacteria bacterium
GATTCCAGCGCATGACCCCTTGCCGATCCAGGTGGTTTTTCTGGTTCGGTTCGGGCGCCATCCTGATATCTTTGACCTCGATGCGGTCGGTCTTGGAAACCGGTATGCGATCGATAATGGTAAGGCGCACCGCGCGGTCCTTGCGGTTTTCCGCCGTGATCTTATAGGTCAGCTCCCGTTCCACCGTTTCCCTTTCGAAACGGCCGAGAAAGGTTTCTTTGACCTTGTCGCGGGATTTTACCCGTTTGACCGCCACTTCCCGGTCGGCTCCCAGGTTCAGCCTGAATTCATCACCCGGCTTTTTCTCCTGCAGGCGAGTCTTGCCGACGTACTGCCCTTGGAAATAGACGTTGAGCATGCCGCTGAGCAGCTCCGCATCGGAGGCTACGGATGCAACCAGAAACGTCAGGTGACTGCGCACGGGTATGCAGTAATGGTAGAAATCACCGCTCAGCTTCCGGGACAGCAGCGGCAGCAGTGTTTCCTTGTCACGGGACTCGATGTCGATTTTGCGGGGCAGGCTGTATTCGAAGGAAAGCGGAAGCCTTGTTCTGGCAGCCTGCGCGAATGTGGCTTCGTCTGCAGCCACTTCTTCTCTGGGCGCCGCGTCTTTGTCTTCAAGCTGCGCGGCCAGTTTTTTCGCCGCCAAGCGGCTGCGGGCCGGAGCGGCGCTGACCGGTCGGGGCAAATCGAGCAACCAGCTGGAAACAGATGGCAGACCCACCCCGCGCAGTGGAATTACATTGGACACCGCAAGCTGCACCTGTTTCCAGTCCTCGCCGCTTTTCTGGGTAATACGGGAAAACATGGTGAGGTCGACCTCGGACAGGGCGGCGGGAACCTCCACCTTGTAAAGCGGCTGCCAGCGGGCGTTTCTTGTGATGTACTGGGTTTCGATCCGAATGTTTTGATCCGCGTTGGAACGAAACAGAATTTCGATTACCCGCAAGCTCTGCCGGTCAGGCCCGCGCATGGCGGCCAACTCTCTTTCCACAACCTGGATCTCCTTTGCCAGTGCCTCCAGTTTCTCGTCCAAGACCTGCAACCGTTCGAATACTTTCTGGTAGCCGGTACTCAGGAAAGACAGGGTCTGGTCCAGTTCGTCGGGTTTCGGAAGCCGGGTGGCGAGGTCTCGGGGAATCTGGTCGTTGGAAAAGTCGATAAAAGCGTTCAAGAACGCTTCCTGCTTTTTCAGGACCCGTTTGCGGTCCTGCAGCTCTCTGCGAGAAGCTGTCAACTTAGCCAGGGTGTCCTCCAGACTGCGGATCTTATCCTGAGGCTGCTCGGCAACCGGAATTTCTTTGAACTGCACGCTGTTTACCTCTCCTTTGCCGAAGACCCGGGCGGTAACGGAATCCGGGTCGATGGCAAAGGTTTCAACCGGAATCCGGATATCCATGTATCCCTTTTTGACGGCGACGCTCGAGGCCCGCTCGATCAGAGCCTGGTTGCTGAACACCGTAACCTTTTTTATCTGCGAATCAACGGTTTGAGTGGACTGCGCAAACGAAATGCCGACGGGCAGAAAAAGAAGGGCGATACAAACGAAATTTTTCATGGCTCCTCCAGATCCCAAGAGAATAAACAACCAGCAGGACGTGCACCCCGGGTTCGGCACCCGGCTTGCCGTCGAGTTGCGATAACCTATCATATTCAAATCCGTCGGGCAAATCAGTGGGTTCTTCTGCTGAGGCAAGTGTCGCTGGTTCGTCGTTGGCAAGGTTCGGTTATCTCGGGCGCTCGGGTTTTCGTCGGGATTGGATCCGATTCGCTCCGGCGTGATGAACGGGCTGCATGTTCGCGTGCGACTTGAACTTCGCATGGATCCATGCTAAAAAGAATCCGCGAATCCGGAAAGGAGGTGAATGTTGTTCACAGCGACGATTCGCAAGCGGGTTGACAGGTGGCTGGCAACGCTAACGCCGAGCAGCCGAGCTTTCCGTGATCATCGATCAGACCGGAATGATTCTACTACCTGACCGTTGTGCTGGCCTCTCTTGATTCACCACTGATACTGTTTTTAGGTTCCCACCCCATCGGTACCGATTGCTCGCCCGGTTGTTTCTCACAGTGAAACCCCTTGTTGTTTATCCTGCTATTGATTTCGACCCGCAAGATTTTTCGCCTGTGGATGGTCCGATTTCGGAATTTTCAGTGATCCTGCATTCGACGACAAGCGCGGTGCCGTGTTTGTTTTCGGGGCGACCCGCGCTGCATTCGTTGATCAGTGGACAAGGGCGAGCAGGAGCGATCGCCTGGAGCAGGAACTGGGGGACATTTTCGTGAAATGCTCGGATTCGATCAAGCCGCGGGCGAACGCGGCTGTACGATCTGTTGCCGTCTTCCAACGAGCGTTTACAGTCTTAAAACGAAAGGAGGAACCAATGGCTTTTAGGGATCTGTTTCTGCCGAAAATCGCGAATTCGAATCCCGAGGTGCGGAAAAAGGCGGTGCTGCAGGAAAGCGATGCCGGGCTTCTTCAACGGGTCATCGATAACGACAAGGACCCGGAGGTGGTTGAAACCGCCCAACGTCGCCTGGAAGAAGTAACCGCCTGATCAGATGTTTAGTCCTTGATTTAATACAGTTTTCAAAGGATGCTGCAAAAGAATCATGAAACCGGTGCCTTCACCAGCGCTCTGCCCAGGCGGCTGGTTTCGCTGACCAACAGCTCGAAATCCTCCCTACGGCTGCGGTGATTGGTGATGGCGGCACGAATCGCGTACCTGCCGTTAAGTGTCGTATAAGAGGGGGCGGCGATTCCCTTTTCGTGCAGTTGAATCAGGATTTCCTTGTTGAGCCGGTTCAGCGCTTCCTCATCCAGGTCGGACGCCTGGAAGCGGAAACAGACGATGTTCAGCGGTGCCGGGGCCAGACGCTGCAAATCCGGTGCCTGGTCGATCAGTCCGGCCAGGTATCGGGCTTGACGAACATTTTGACGGATGAGGCGGCCGTATTTTTCAATACCGTGTTCCTTGAGGGACATCCATACTTTCAGTGCCCGAAAACCGCGGGATAGTTGAACACCATATTCACTGAACCAACGGGAACCGGCCAGCAGCCCGCGGTCTCCACCGTGCGCCAGGTATTCAGGCGTCAGCGAAAAAGCCCGGCGGTGGTCCTCTTCGCGGCGCACCAGTACACAGCCGACTTCGATGGGCATATACATCCACTTGTGAAGATCAAAAGCGATCGAATCGGCCTTTTTCATTCCCGCCACCAGGTGCCGCAGATCCGGTGATACGGCTGCCAGCGCACCGAACGCACCGTCGACATGATACCACATCTGTTCCCGCCGGGCGATGGCCGCCAGTCGGCTCAAATCGTCAAAAGCGCCGGTGTTGACGGTTCCCGCATTCCCAATGATGCAAAAGGGATATAGCCCGGCTGCACGATCTTCGGCTACGGCCTTTTCCAAAGCCGGGATATCGATTCGATAGTCGTCGTCCACAGGGATATTTCGAAGGGCGTCACTACCCAGCCCCAATAGTTCCACCGCTTTCTGGATGGAACTGTGCATCTCCGACGATCCGTACAATGTCATCGCGCGTGGAGCGGCCTGAATTCCCTGTTTGCGAATGTCGAATTCAGCATTGGTGTTGCGAGCGACGGTCAGGCCGACCAGGTTGGCCATAGAGCCGCCGCTGACCAGCAAGCCGCTGGAAGCCGGCTCATAGTCGAGCATCTGCTTGCACCACTCGATGACCTGCGTTTCCACCAGATTCGGCACATGTTCGGCGCCTCCCAGGTTCGGATTCATTGCCGCGGCCAGCATTTCCGCCAGTGCCCCTGAAGGGGTACCGGTGCCGATAACCCAGCCCCAGAATCGTGGATGGATGTTGCCCATCGGGTGTGGCAGTACGGTATCGATGAAATCGCGATAAGCCTGTTCGGCACCCTGGGGTTTTTTCGGCAGGGGACGGTTTAGCTCATCCCGGACCTGGTCCGGAATGGGTTGCCAGACCGGCCGACTGCGCACGGTCTGCAGGTAGGTCATGATATCGTCGACCATTTTGTGTCCCAGCTGCCGCATGGCCGGCCAGTCCTCGGGATCGAGGGTCTCTTCTTCCGTCGCATCCGCTCCGGCCGCCGGAGCCGAATCCGCTGGGTCTTCTTGAATCATGGCAACCATCTCCTCTGATAGGTTCGCTGAATCCTTAATGACTGTGAAGCTTGTGCAGGTATGTGTGCAACTTGTAAAACAGGCTTTTATGATGCCGGCCTCGACGGTTTAGGCCGGCGGGTCGACTTCTATCCATGTGGCCCTGGCTTTGCCCAGCAGGTTTCCGGTGTCTGATAGCAGGGCGGATACAGCAAAATGTTTGCGTCCTTTCGAACCGATGTGCCAGGCGGCCACCACGCAGCGATCTGCAGGGCGCGGTCGGTGCTGGATAGCTGCTGCCATCCGTCCCAACAGCATGTACCGGTGGTGGTTTTCGGTGACCGCAAAATAACCTGGACAATCGAGAGCGGCCCAAACGAACTCGGCTTTCACCGTACCGGCAGCGTCAGCCAGGGACGGGTCCGGGACCCAGGTTGCCGCAACCCCTTGTGTCTTCTGCAGCGGCCCGGCAAAAATTCGCAGCCCGTCTCCCGGTGTGCGGGAGGGTCCGCAGACGAAACAGGTCGGGTAGAAGTGCCGGTCAAAACCGGCATAGTGTTCAGCCGCCAGGTGGGCTTGCTCAAACGATGGGCGAACGGGTATGTCACATTCCACAGTGATGCTGCGGCCCTCTGCAACCAGACCGGATGTGTCGACCAGACGAACATGCGCATGGTCGATGATCTCCGCGATCATCGGCGTGTCCAGAGGCGGCGGCCGTCGAAGGGTCACCTCGGCTTCACCTGCCAGAAACCCGGCCACCAGACCGCTAACGTATCCGCCATTTCCTGAATCCGGCGGTCCGCAAAACCGTCGATCGATGGTCACCTGACTTTTCACCTTTCCGGTTGCATCGAGTTTCAATTTCAGTCTCCATCACCGATGAATTATCCGCCAGAGCGATCCCGCATATCGCTGGATTGTTTTTTGACAAGCGCAAACGTGTTTATCCATTGCTATAAGCGGGCAGTACCGCATACAGTAGGACCGGATCCGTTTTTTTGCAAGTCCGGCGCACGGGTTGCATGCCGCGGCGACCTTCCTTGACAAATCAGGGCAGGGGTGCAAAACAAAAACGACCTTTTAGCGAACACACGACGAACGGAAGGGGACAAACATGGATTTCAAAGATCTGGTCAAATTTCGCCGCAGCTGCCGTTCATTTGAACCGACCGCTGTATCCGAGGAGCAGCTCGATGCGATACTCGACGCCGGCCAATGGGCCCCGAGCCCCATGAACCTTCAACCCTGGGAGTTCATTGTCGTTTCCGATCCCGAGATGAAAAAGCGCATCCGGCAGGTTGGAGAAGAGGCCCGACAGCAGGTGATCGACGGCGGCGGTCCCGGCTGGGCGAAAAAATACAGCATGGCCTTTCTGGATCAGGCGCCTGTGCTGATCGTTGTGGTCAGCGATCCTAGCAAGGGAGGGCTGGGAGGGTTCTTTGGACAATCTCAAGGAGCCATGCAGGCGGCCTGCGCGTGCGTGCAGAACATAATGCTGGCCGCAGCCGATCAGGGGCTTGGTTCGCTCTGGTTTACATTTTTCAATCCGGAATCGGCCCGCGCCATCCTTGGTGTGCCGGTAGAAAAAGAGGTAGTGGCTGTGGTGCCGGTCGGCCGGCCGCAGCAAACCCCGGAGGCGCCGCCTCGCAAAGCACCGCGCGCGCACCTGGATCGCTACGCTGCTGCAAAATGAGAAGGAAATGGTGGCTGCATGCTACGCCCTTATCCCTTCTGATGGATGCGATTCAACTACGCTGAGTGAACAGGCAAATATGCGGGTTTAAGCCGTTTGCATATCGCTGCGACCGGGCGGGGTTGAGATGGACCATGGGGTTTACTCTTTTGTTATCCGCCTTCTTTCCTCATCACGAATCTCGCGGCGCAACAACTTGCCGACCTTTGACTTGGGCAGCATGTCTCTAAACTCTATATAGGCGGGGACTTTGTACGCTGCCAGGTGTTGGCTGCACCATCGGATCAGATCCGCACCCCCGACGCCCCGGGCATCTTCCTTGAGCACCACAATGGCCTTGATCCGCTCGCCAACCCTGTCATCCGGGATGCCGACCACGCAAGCACCGATGACGGTCGGATGATCCTGCAGCACGGCCTCCACTTCCGAGGCTGAGATCCGATAGCCCTTGTGCTTGATCAAGTCAGCGCTGCGTTCCACATAATAGAGCTCGCCGTCTTCGTCTTCGCGAACGAAATCTCCCATGCGACAGTACACCTTGCCGTCGATCTCCACGCAGGTTCTGGCGGTCTCATCGGGTTTGTTCCAATACCCCTTGACGGTGTAAGGTGAGGAAACCAGCAGCTCGCCGCTTTCTCCGGTTGCTACCGGATCGAGAGATACCGGGTCTACGATCACACATTCCCGGCTGCCCAGCGGCAGACCGATGGTGCCGGGCTTGGGCTGCTTGTCGATTCGGCTGTAACAGACGTGCCCCACTTCGGTGGATCCATACACCTGGTAGATGGGAATGCCGAAATGCTTTTGCCAGCGATTGTAGATTTCCACCGGCAGCACGTCCCCACCACAGAAACAATAAACCAGGGACGTGAGGTCATAGCGATCGAGACGATCATTGTCGAGGATCATCCGGTACAAAGCCGGCACCCCCAGAAGCCACCTGACACGATAGCGCTCGATGCTTTCCAGAATGGCATCGACCTGCGGTGCGGGCATCAATATCGCAGTGTTGCCTTTGTTCAAGCTTACAGACATGAACAGTCCCAGGGCCATGATGTGAAACAGGGGATTGACGGCGATGTAAACGTCTTTACCCTCCAGCAGGCGCTCTCCGGCAACATCGTCGGTCACGTCATTTACATACGATGTCATGCCCGCGTGGTTTCCGGGCACCCCTTTGGGAAATCCGGTGGTGCCGCCGGTATACAGCATGTAAGAAAGGTCCTGCATCGGATCGATTTTCACGGGGTGCGCCAGCGGTGGGTGATTCAGCAGCGATTTGAAACGGTGCACGCGCCCGCTCCGGTCGACTTTTCCGCTTGGAATCTTGTCGAACAGCACTCCCAGCCAGCGTTTCCACAGCGGCAGCAGATCCACCAGGTTGGTGACGATAACTCGCTGCAGTTCGGTGCTTTCCATCACTTCTTTGACGTAGCCGAAATTGGTATCCATGCAGATGATGGTCTGGGTTCCCGAATCGCGTATCAGGTATTCGAGCTCATGAGAAGTATAGATGGGGGCGACCGGAACGATTACGGCTCCCAGTTTCTGGATGCCGAGAAAGGCAATGACCCACTGGATACAGTTGGGGATGTAGATCATTACCCGATCGCTTTTTTGCAGCCCTAAAGACGCCAGAGCCGCGGCGAAGCGTTCGCTCAGATCACGCAGCCGACTGTATGAGAACCGTTCGCCGAGATATACTACGGCCGTGCGGTCCGGGTAGGTCGTGGACATTCGGTCAAAACGGGTGAAGGTCAGCTCTTCTGTTTGGTTGTCGCTGTCTGCATCGGTCATGCGTGTGACTCCTCGACGCCGAAGTAGGCCGAGCGGACATCCGGGTTGTCCATTAACTCTTCGCGGGTTCCCTCCATCACCGCCGCTCCGTTTTCAAGGATAAAGGCGTAGTCTACAATCGGAATCACCGGCCGGGCATACTGTTCGGTGACGATGATCGAGATTTTCATCTCGTTGCGGATCTCGCGGGTGGCGCGCATCAACATGGCCTGCATCAGCGGGCTCAGTCCCAGCAACGGCTCATCCAGAAGCAGGAGATTCGGCTGTGCCATCAAGGCCCGGCCGATGGCCAGCATCTGCTGTTCCCCGCCGCTCAAAAACCCACCGACCCGGTTTTTGAGTTTTTCCAGGGCCGGGAAAATTTCGAAGACATACCGTATCGTTTTCCGTGCCTCGGCAGACGAGGCTAAATATCCGCCGATTTTCAGATTTTCCAGTACGCTGCTTTCACTGAAGATGCGTCGTCTTTCCGGACAGAGCACAATACCTTTTTTGGCCCGCTGGCTCGGCTTGAGCCGGGAGATGTCCTCCCCCCGGTATGTCACATCTCCCAGGATCGTGATTCTCTCGCCGCCGGCCATCTCTTCCTTTTTCTGTATGTCCTGCATGATACCCGACAGGGTGTACATCAGTGTCGATTTTCCGGCGCTGTTGGCGCCGAAAACCCCGACGATCTGGCCTTCGGCGCATTTGATGTTGATGTTGTTCAGTGCCAGCATGTTTTCATAAAACACCATCAGGTCGGTGGCCTCAAGCATGGGTCATCACCTCCTCGACTGTCTGGGATCCAAAATAGGCCTCTCGGACCTTCGGGTCGGCCATGACCTCCTGCGGGTTGCCCTCGATCAGTTTTTCCCCGAAATTGAGCACCATCACCCGATTCGAGACCCGAAAAAGCTCTCTGAGCCGGTGTTCGATCATGATCAGGGTGATCCCGTCCAACTGCAGGCGTTCAATCAACGGCACCATGCTGGCGATTTCACTCATGCTGAGACCGGAAAATATTTCATCGCAAATGATCACCTCCGGTCTCAGGGCCAGGCAGCGAGCCACCTCCAGTCTTTTCAGGTATCCGGTGGGAAGCGTCGAGGCGGTTTTGTAGGGAACGTAGGAGTCCCGCTCAAAACCGATCTCTTCCAGAATATCGATCCCGACGGTGTTGCGATCCCCCAGCCTGCCGCCGCCGCGCCAGCCCCCGGTGCGTTTGGCGCGGGGAGAAAACAGCGGGATCACCAGATTCTTGTAGGCCGGCAGGCTGTAATACGGACGCATGATTTGAAATGTGCGGGTGATGCCCATATCGGCGATCTTGTGGGGAGGCTTGTTGGTGATATCCTTGCCGCGGAATTCCACGCTCCCGGAAGATTTCTTGATAAAACCGGTGATACAATTGACGATCGTTGTTTTTCCCGAGCCGTTCGGCCCGATGATGCCCAGTATTTCGCCTTCGTGGACATCGAAACTCACTTTGTTCAAAGCGATGATGCCGCCGAAGGCCTTGGAAACTTCCTGCACCCGGAGTATCGGTTTGCCGCTCATACTTCGGTCCACCTCTCGAACTGGTGATATTTGCGCTGCCCATACACCATGATCCCCTCGCTGCGAAAAATGATGAACGCCACCATAATAAGGGCATAAAAAACAATCCGCAGCGTTCCGAAGTCTCTCAGCAGCTCCGAGATGGGCACCAGTAACAGGCAGCCCAGGACCGGTCCCACCAGCGTTCCGCCACCACCGATAACCGTGGCGGCAATCGGCAGTATGGAAAAATCGAGTGCAAATTGAGAAATGCCGGACCACATGTAAATATGCACCAGGGATGCTCCGCTCAGACAGCCAATCACCGATGCAATAAATACGGCAATGGATTTATAGAAGGTGACGCTCATGCCCGAGGCCCGAATGGCCTGGTCATTGTCTTTGATGCCGCGCAGGACCAGACCGAGATCGGTATTGACCAGTCTGCGAACGCCAAACATCAGCAGCAGCAGGGCTCCGATAAGGAAGTACTGCTCCGCCCAACGGTTGGCGAAGCTGTCGATGCCCATGATACCGTCCGTTCCGCCGAGGATATCGAGCGCCTCGATCACTCGCGCCAACAGCAGCGGATACATGAGGCTGACAATGGCAAAATACACCCCTCTTAACGGAAGGCAAGGCAAGAGCAGCACGGTGCAGAGGCTTCCTCCGACCACGGCGGCCAGCGGGACCGTCATCCAGGGCGGCAGTCCGAAGGTGGTGTTGGCAATGGCCGCTAGGTATCCGCCGGTGCCGACAAAAAAGGCGCCGCCCAGACAGACCAGACCCACAAAATGGGCCAGAAAATCGAAGCTGAGTGCCAGCAAGGCATATATACAGGTGATGGTGATCACCCGCTGCCAGTAAATACTGGGCATCACCAGCGGCAGTGCCAGCAGCCCGATGATCAGCACCAGTCGCGGCACACTCAGATACGACAGCTCCCTGAGCGAGGACAACGCATAGATCCCTTCGGTGCGGACTTTGATGCCCCGATCGATACGTTCTTTGCGGCGCTGTCCTTTATCCACAGTCACACCCTTTCTTCCAGTTCTTTCTGCTGACCGAATAGCCCGGACGGTTTGAGAATCAGCGTCAAAATGATGGCCAGCAACGCCACCACCATCTGGTAATGGGCTCCCAGGTATACGACTGTCAGAATTTGAGCGAAACCGATGAGAAAGGCGGCCAGGACCGCCCCGGCCCAGCTGCCCAGACCCCCCACGATGCAGACGGCAATGGCCAGGATCAACACGTTATAGCCGGCCTCCACAACGATATTGCCCAGCGGCAGCAAAACCACCGCTGCCAGCGCCGCCAGCATGGAACCGAAACCCATGGCGACGACCGCCATGCGGTCGGAATCGATTCCCAGCATCATGGCGGCACGTTCATCCTGGGCCATACCGCGCAGGGCCAGACCGATGCGTGTATAATGGGTAAACAACCACAGAAGTACCACCACGGCCGCTCCGATGCCCACCACCAGCAGACGCTGGTAATCCACGGATACACCGGCAATTTCGGTACTACCTTCGATAAAGGCCGGAAGGGTGTAGGTCATCCCCCGAAACCCAAGCCAGCGCAG
>JAHEIV010000063.1 GCA_024639205.1 Deltaproteobacteria bacterium
CGGTTGGGGATCCGTTCATGCCAGGCCAGTTGGCCGGAAAATTGATTGAATCCATATTACCGTCCAATCTCCAGTGCTTTGGATACCATGCTCTTGGTGGCCTTGATCGCCATCAGATTGGCTTCGTAGCTGCGAGTGGCCGACACCATGTTGACCATCTCCTCCATCAGGTTGATATTGGGCAGCTGAACGTAGCCCTTTGCATTCGCATCGGGGTGATGGGGGTCGTATTTCTGTTGAAACGGGTGTGGATCCTCTACGATTCCAAGCACCTTTACTTGGGTCAGACCGCCGGCCAGCTGCGCTGCCAGCAGGTCGCGGAATCGTTGGTTGGCCGGCGTAGCGGCAAACACCGCATCTTTTCGCCGATAGGCGCCTCCTTCGGGCGTGCGCGTCGTATTCACGTTGGCCAGATTGCTGGATATCAGGTTCATGCGAAGTCTTTGGGCGGCCAATCCCGACGAGCTGGTGTGCAGTGTGTTAATAAAATCCATGGTTATTTCCCTCCACTTCCACCCTGAATGGCGGCTTTGATCCCCTGCAGTTTCTTGTTCAGGATTTGTGCCGCGGTATTGTAAAGCAGGCTGTTTTCGGCCATTCGGCTCATCGATCGGTCCGGGTCGACCGTATTGCCGTCTCCGCGCAGACTGTTCGGTGAAGTCGGTTCCCTGGTTACCCGGGCCCCTGCCGCATCCTGGCGCCCGACCGGAAAATGGGCGCGGCTGGTTCGTCTCAATCGACGGGCGCTGCCCGGACCGGAATGCCTTTTCAATGCTTCGTCGACGTGCATGCGGAACTCTTTGTAGTCAGGCGTATCGGCATTGGCGATATTGGATATGATCACCTTGTGATTGCGAGCCCGCAGATCCATCACCCGGGACAGAAGCGAAATGGTTCGATCAAATAGGGGAATTTTTTCCATCTTACAAGATTTCCTCTTTATGATATTCGATCAATTCTTAAGCAATTTTTATACCAGAACCGGCCTGTCCAAACCCTCGGTCGGGTTTGACCCGCCTGTGTTCAGCGCGGGTTGGATTTACACTCTTCGCATCTTTTTCCTCAGGCAACGATCGGTTCGGCGGCTTGCCGGTACTCTTTGAGTTTGTTGCGTAACGTCCGAATGCTGATTCCCAGCAGTTCGGCTGCCTGGGTCCGATTGTCATTGACCTGCTTCAAGGTCGTGACAATCAACTTTTTCTCGACATCCCGTACGGACTGCCCGGCTCGAATTTCCACCGTCGCCTGCGTGCCTGCGATTGTTTCCTCCGGGTTGAGCAGCAGATCCCCGGGTTCAATCACCGTTGCAGAACCGATCAGCACGGCCCGTTCCAGCGCGTTCTCCAGCTCCCGCACATTTCCGGGCCAAGGATGCCGAATCAGCAATTTCAAGGCTGCCTCGGACAGATCGGCCGGTTTGCGGTGGTTGACCCGGCAAAATTTATCACAAAAGTGCCGGGACAGGATCGGAATGTCGTCGGTGCGCTCGCGCAGCGGCGGAATCGTCAAGGACACCACATTGATCCGATAAAAAAGGTCCTGCCGGAACTTGTCTTGTTTTACGGCTGCATTCAGATCGACATTGCTGATGGCGACCACGCGTGTATCGATCCCCACCGGTTGGGTGCCGCCCACCCGGTCTACTTCTTTTTCCTGCAGCACCCGCAACAGTTTCGCCTGCAGCGGCAGGCTCATCTCACTGATTTCATCCAGGACAATGGTTCCTTTGCGAGCCAGCTCGAATTTGCCCTGTTTGCGGCTGACCGCTCCCGTGAATGCTCCTTTTTCGTGTCCGAACAGCTCGCTTTCTGCCAGCATGTCCGGCAGCGCCGCACAGTTGATCGCCACATACGGTTGATCGGCAACCGGGCTGTTTTCGTGAATAAAGCGCGCCAATAGTTCCTTTCCGGTCCCGCTTTCACCTTGGATTAAGACCGTGGCCCTGCTCATGGCCACACGGGCGGCGGTTTCCAGCAGAGCCAATAACTTGTCGTTATGCGTAATAATCCGGCGATCCCCATTGTTCTGCTTTGCCTGCAGGCCGGTGGTCTGGATGGTGTCGCCGTCAGCGGACTGCAGCATGGCCTTTTGGACAGACGATTGCAGCGCGGCGACCGTAAATGGTTTCATCACATAGTCTGAGGCTCCCTGCCGCATGGCTTCCACCGCGTTTTGTACGCTCGCATACCCCGTCAGGATGATGACCGGCATTTGCGGGGCGGTCTTTTTGACAGCGGCCAGCAGCTCCATGCCGGACAGCTCCGGCATCCGAACATCGGTGATGACCAGGCTGACGTCTTTTTGACCCAGCAATTCCAGGGCTTGCTGACCGCAACTTGCCGAGATTACGTTATATCCAATTCGGCCGATCGCGTCGCCAAGAAGCGCGCGGACATCTGGTTCGTCGTCAACGACCAGTATCGTATGGGAAGTCGGATCCTTCATTCTGTCTCAAGCTGCCCAGGGGGCGGTGTTGTTTATTTCAAATATCATGCCAGCAATACCCGTGGATCAGACTGTGGCACGGATGGGAACTGGCTTTCATCAGGCCGGTTCGTTCATGGCCGCAAAGCCGCCATTGAAGCGGGTCCGCTGGCAGTTTAGGCGCCCCATCACCGCGAATTCGCGTTGAAACCGCTTGGCACCTGAGCGAGCGGGCGCAGCGAAATCGTCAATTTTCGCCGGATTCCCTGTCAGCACGTTGACACCCCCTGGCGCAAGTGGCATCCCCGGCACTCGATTCGTTTTGGACCGCAAAGGCTCCGGGACGCTATCGACGCTGCTTTCATGCAGACCCACCCGCACATGGTTTGAATTATGCGGGTTCGGGTCTATGACGCTGCCGATTGGATTGTTGGGATGGATTGCGGGAAACGCCGTCGAAAGATCAGGACACCTGCGGTTGAAGCCGGTGTCGTTTGATCTTTTCCACCAGCGTCGTCCGATTGAGCTTGAGAAGCTTGGCTGCCTGGTTTTTGACCCACTGGGTCTTTTCGAGGGTCTGCAGTATAAGGGCTTTTTCAAATTCCGACACCGCGTTGTTCAAACAGATGCCGTCCTCGGAAAGCTCGATGGTGTGCAGCGGATGGCTGCAGGCGCTGCTTTTCAGGTTATCCGGAAGATCGGAGGAATCGATTTCACCTTTCTGCTTTAAAACAACCAGCCGTTCGATGATATTTTTCAACTCCCGAACGTTGCCGGGCCAGGTATGGTTCATCAGGATTTGGATGGCGTCTTCCGAGACACCCAGCACCTGTCGCACATTTTTGCGGTTGGCACCTTCGAGAAAACTGGAGATCAACAGCGGAATGTCCGAGCGGCGGCTTCGGAGGGCCGGCAAGGTAACCGGAATGACGTACAGACGATAGAAAAGATCCTCGCGGAACCGTCCTTTTTGAACCTCCTCCTCCAGGTTTCGGTGGGTTGCCGCGATGATGCGAATATCGACCTGTATGGTGCGGGTTCCTCCGACCGGCTCGAATTCGCCTTCTTCCAGAACTTTCAGAAGCTTTACCTGTAAGTCGGGACTCATGTCGCCGATTTCATCCAGAAATATCGTCCCGCCGTTGGCCCGTTCGAACTTACCGGCCTTGTTGGTCGTCGCGCCGGTGAAGGCGCCCTTTACGTGGCCGAAAAGTTCGCTTTCCAACAAAGTTTCCGGAATCGCACCGCAGTTGATACCGATGAAGGGCTTGTCGGCGCGCCGAGAAACCCGGTGCAGCGCTTTGGCTACCAGGCCCTTGCCGGTCCCGGTCTCCCCTTGAATCAATACGGTGCTTTCCGAGTCGGCCACCTTATCCATTAGCTCGAAGACATGCTGCATGGCCGTCGACTTGCCGATGATACCGAGAAAACCGGCGGTTTCACCGAATGGTTTCGATTCGTCGGCGGCCTTTTCCAAACAGGCATCCATTTCATCTGATTTGTCTTTTTTTACGGCCGCGACAGGCAATCGACTGCTCCTTGCAGAATGTCCGGGAAGTGAGGTTCACTCCTCTGAGCAAAGACCGTGCCAGCCCGTTCCATACCGCAGGATCTCAGCCCCGGCAGCAAGGACCGTCAGAAGCACTTGTGGATATCGGCCACCAGATCCCGGCAATCGAACCGCTTGGGTCGCAAGATATTGGTATTGACATCACCGGCCGGTGACTGCCGTCCGGTAAAATGATAATCGAGGTGGCTTTTCTCTGCTGTCGGTAATTTTCTCTTCGGTCGGCACATTTGTTTCTTGTGCCGGCATTGGATGGAACCGGCGCCCCGGCATCCATTGCAAAATGCAAATGTGCCGGATCGATCGCTTGCCCGATTACTGGGTGATCAAACCATTTTATGGGAATTAACATACTGAAATTTATATATAAAAAAATTAGTTTGTCCACACAGGTTTTCCGACAGTCTCCGAACCTGCACAACGCAACCCGGCGTTCCGATACCAGCGGCAGCGCTGCAACTGTTATGAATTACAATGTATATCATTCGTCATTCATGTGATGTCATTTTTGCAATATGCAAAACCTGTTGCGCGACGCTTCGCAGTAAATGTCACGGTTTAAAAATACCCCTCAAGTTTTCCCGTTTCGGTTCGATAAGACAAATGAGGGCAACGCAACAGCCCCTTAGAGAGGCCTCGCATCCCAACCGGTTGTTGCTTGCTCGCTGGAAATTAGACAGGCCGAACACTCGGCAGGCAACAGGCCGGCAGGACGCCGGCATTAAAACCCAGGAAAGGAGAAAAATCATGTCCGTAACACTTACATCCGGAATGAGACAGAACCTGTTCTCACTGCAGCAGACCAGCAAGCTGATGGAAATGACCCAAAGCCGTCTGGCATCGGGCAAACGGGTGCAAAGCGCCCTGGATGATCCGATCAACTTTTTTGCCGCCGAAGGTCATCAGCAACGCGCCAACGACCTGGCATTCCGCAAGGATGCCATGGGAGAGGCGATTCAGACGATCAAGGCCGCCGACAACGGCATATCGGCCTTAACGGACCTGATCGCAGCCGCCAAGGCGACCGCTCAATCAGCACTGTCATTGTCCACCACTTCGGCAACTGCCGAGCGGGCAGACCTGGCAGCCCAGTATGATGCGCTGCTCACCCAGATCGATGAACTGGCCGACGATTCCGGCTACAAGGGTGTCAACTTCCTGAATAACGACACGTTGGCAGTCGAATTTGATGTCGACGACAGCAGCACCCTCACGATGTCGGGTTTCACCGGCTCCTCCGCCGGTCTTGGCATTACTGCTGCAGCAGGCAGTTGGGCGACCAATGCCAACATCAACGCAGACATTGCGCTCCTGGACAGCGCCAGGACCACGCTGCGTACCGAAGCCAAGGAACTGTCCAACAACCTGAGCGTCATCACCGTTCGCCAGGACTTTACCGATAAGATGATCAACACCCTGGAAGACGGCGTAGCCAACCTGACCAACGCCGACATGAACGAGGAAGGCGCCAACATGTTGATGCTTCAAACGCGCCAGGCCCTGGGTATCACATCGCTGAGTATGGCTTCCCAGGCCGCCCAGTCCGTTCTGAGGCTGTTCTAGTAGTCCCAAAACATCCCTGAAGCGCTTCCTGCTTCAGGTTCACTTGCCGGTGGAGGGGGAGCGATCCCCCTCCACCGCTAACGCCCACCATAAACCAGGGGCTCGCATATGGCACTGAAAATCACTCTCAAACCGGACGAAAAAACGATCATCGGCGGTGCCGTTGTTACCAATGCCAACAAGAACAGCTGCACCCTGAAGGTGGAAAACGACGTTCCGGTTCTACGCCAGAAAGACATCATGAGCGAAAAAGAAGCCGACTCGCCCTGCAGTCGTCTCTATTTCATCATCCAGCTGATGTACATCGACGAAGCGAACTCGAACACCTACCACACCTCTTACTGGAAACTCGTTAAAGAACTGATTGACGCAGTGCCGAAATTGACCGGCTTCATCGATCGGGTCAGCGAAAATATTATAAGCGGGAAGTATTACCAGGCCCTGAAGTTGACCGCTGAACTGATGAACTACGAACAGGAGGTAGTCAGGCATGTATAGCAATCCCCTCGCTGTCTACGAACAAGTCGACAAGATGACCATGTCGGGCCGTCAATTGGAAGCCGAAGTTCTGTCCAAGGCCGCCGGGAAACTGAAAAAGTGTCAGCAGAACTGGAACGCTTCCGACCGTGAGCAGGCCCTGGAGGAGGCCCTCAGTTACAATCAGCGCGTGTGGAGTGTTTTCCAGGACGAATTGTCCCGGGAGGACAACCCAATGCCCAAGGAGCTCCGACGGGACATCCTGCGGCTGAGTGCCTTCGTCGACCGGCGAATCTTTAACATCATCGCCTCCCCTTCCCCGGACAGACTTAGTGCGGTCATCCGCATCAATGAAAACCTCGCCGCAGGACTGCGGGGCTCGGCGGTTGAGAACGAATAATCCGCGCAGCACATCTGTTTTTGCAAGCGGCACTCCCTGGCGGGTCGCACATCAAAGAGCCCTTGAATCACGCCCGATGCAAGGGCTTTCATGCTGCAGCACGGCAGAGTCGCTCGCATTTCATCCTGCACCCGCAACGGCACCGGTCAGGTGCTGGAATGTTACGAACGTATTTGTCCTTCTTCAGAAGCCGGCGCTATCCGCCAAACGTCCTGGCTTATTGCGCTTATCCTTCGGCTTTCCAGATCGATGCCTGTGAACTGTTCTCCGGTTCGAAAGCAACTGGGACACGGGAAATTTGTTTTGACGATTCGCCGCTTTTATTACGACCGGCGCAGGCATATCTCTGCACGGAATCCGCTTTTTGCAGGCATGCCGAATAAAGATTCTGGAGTTCTTTGCTGTGGATGCCGCCGTCCATGGCTGACTCCAGCAGCACCAGAGCAGAGTCGATTTTGCCGTAAGCGATAAACTCCCGGGCCAACTTCCGGCACCGAGCCGCCAGGCCCGGACCGACCACCGAACGATGGAGCTGCTTGAAAGTCTTTATGCTGTCGGCCTTGGAACCCGCCAAGCTATACGTGGCCGCCAATAGAAACCGGGCCACTGGATACTCACCGACTTTCTCCAGCAGGTTTTCCAGCACGGCTGCTGCCTCGTCGGCGCTAGCCAGGTGCAGTTTGGCCAGTGCAAAATTGTAATGCGCCTCCTTCAATTCCGGATTCAACGCCAGGGCTTTTTTTGCCGTTTCGAGCAACGCTTCGAATTCGCCCATACGACAGTAAGCGATACCCATGTTGATGTAAGCCAGCGGGTTGTCGGGATTGATGGCCACAAACCTCCTCCACAGATCGATTGCTTCCTCGTGCCTGCCCAGGGTTTCAGCTTGAATGGCCAGTTCGAGCAGTGCCACCGTGTCGTCACCCATCTCGGCGAGCTTTTTTCTACCGATGGCGTAGTACTTTTCTTCCTTTTCGAGGCTTCTTTTTTGGTTCAGTTTACCGTAATGGTGAACGGGTATGGGACACTTTCTCATGGAGATGCCGCAGCGCATTAAAGCGGGCTCCACCAATTCGTGTACCGGAAATTCAAAACGGATTCGGGTATCACGCGGAAATAGCCGCACCTTTTCACTCGGTGTCCAGCCCGATCCGGCTTCTTCGACCGGATACCGGCCGTCGTTGGCCTCCCAGCCGACCTGGTTGACGTCCAGGGTGTAGTTGCGGGTGTTGAAAATAAATGCCTTCGGAGTGGAACTGGCCTTGCGCACCAGCTTTCGAAGGGCTTCATGATCCAGTATTGAGACGACCTCGTCCGCATCGAGGTGAAACGTCCATACCCCGGAGGCTCTTTCAATGGCGAAGTTGCGGGCGGCAGCGAAATCCTCTGCCCACTCCATTTCAAATACCCTGGCTCCGAATACCCGTGCAATATCCTTTGTGTGGTCGTCGGAGCCGGTATCGACGACAATCATTTCATCCACAGCGGGCTTGATGCTGTGCAGACAGCGCCCGATGTCCTTTTCCTCGTTTTTAGCGATCATGCACAAAGAGATCGTGTTTTTCTTATGCCCGGAGTCTTTGATTTGATCAACACCGAGCCGATCTCTTACGGCAAGGGCCGCATCCAGCATGCCGTCGTCGACACCAAACTTTGCGATAGCAGCCTCAATGGACGCCATGGCAGCTCCGAATTTTTCCTGCTTCAACAATACGTCGATGGTTTTATAATGAATGTTCTTGTTGTGAGGGTGGATGCTGGCAGCGTCTTTGAAGATGCCTTCCGCCCTTGCATAACCCTCCACGGCAGCGATCGCAGCGTGATAATTGCCGGCGATATCGTCTGAACCGGGGCTGAGGATAAAGGCTCTTTCAAACAGCTCTAAAGCCTCTTGCGGGAATGTTTCCCACTTCAGGGCGCCTAGGTTCGTATACGGGTCGCCAAACCCCGGCGCAAGCTCAATCGCTCTGCGGTAGTGTGCTTCTGCCTCATCGCCCCTTTTTTGCCGGTGCGCCAGCATTCCCTTCAAATTCAGTGCGGCCGCCGATTCCGGTTCCAGCGCCAGCAGCTGCTCGGCCAACCTCAATGCCTCTGCATCGTTTTCAAGCCCTTCGTTGGCAACCGCTTTCAACTCGATCCGTTCCAGATCTTCAGCGTCGGCCGGCATCTCGCCTAACACTTCCAGGGCGTCTTTAAAGCGCTTGACACTGATCAGGCACTCGGCAAACCGGTAATAGACGGCCGCACTGTTCGGTGACAGCTTGATGCCTTCCAGAAACAGATCGACACCGTACTTGAAATCGCCCTTTTCGAACGCGCATTGTCCCCGCTCGATTGCCAGCAGCGTCAGATATCTTTTTTCGGCCTCGCTCTCGGTATCGGTGACCGGCCATTTCCGATCCAGATGCATCATATTGCGGGAACCGCAGTGCTTTCCGGTTCGATGCACATAAACATCGCCGGCAACCGCATTGGTGCAGCCTGCCAACGAGGCCCTGATGCAGAAGTCGTGATCTTCCGCTCCGCTGTCGCCGAAAGACTCATCCAGCAATCCGATCTTATCCACCAATCGACGATGAAACAGCATGCAGAATCCTTCCAGCCGGTCACATCGAATCCAGCGGTGGCGGTAACGGTCACGAAAAGTGCGGACGACTTCGCCTTGGGGTTTGGGGCCCCGATGTCCCTCCAGATCGACCTGCTGGATCCCGGCGGCCCGGTTTGCCACGGGGCCGACAATTCCGACGTCCGGGACCTGGGAATGGCAGGCCAGCAAATCCGACAGCCAGTTCTCAAAGACGATCACATCACTGGACAGCAGAACCATGCACTCACCGGATGCTGCTTCGATCCCGATGTTGAACAGCACAGCCGGTCCGGCATTTTTCTTGCCCGGAACCACTCGGCAGCGGGAATCGTTATTTACGCGCTGCTGCAGCCATTTCGGGATGGCCTTGGCGGCCAGGCCGTCGACGATAAGAACTTCGTAGGCTCCAACGGTGTGCTTTTTGATACTTCTCAGGCACTTTTTCAACTGCGCCTGCGAGCCGATTGCAGAAACGACAATCGACACGCGCGCGTCGGTCGCAGCCGCGGCAGGGTCGGTTTGGCTTTTTGGGTTGGCGCCGGCATCGAACCCGTCAACGCACGCATCTTTCACACGGCCGATGATTCTCTTCTCCGTGAGCGCTTTGGTGTAGGTTCGGTAAATCCGATCATTTTCCTTTTTCTGCTGCTCCCGATTGGTGTGTTCGATGCTGCCTGCAGAGCGAAGGTAAAGCCCTAAACAAACCGGTATTCGCAAGAATTCGTGCGTTTGGGATATGCGCAGCCAGAATTCATAATCACCGGAAGTCACAAAGGACGCGTCAAAGGTTCCGTATTCGCGGTGCACGTCCGCACGCCACATGGGCTGCGGCCCCATAAAACATCCCTTCTGAATCAAATCCTGCCTGTTCCAGTTCATCCACCGGAACATGCCAACCGGTGTGCAGTGATCGAAGGACTCGTTTTCTGTTTCGGTGATGATCGCATCCGCGTAAACCAATGCGATTTCCGGCAGCGTTTCCAGGATGCGAACCATTATTTCGTAAGCATCTTTGCGGTGCCGGTCATCGGTATTGGCGTTGGTGATGTATTTGCCTTGAGCGACGCGAACGCCGCGATTCCAGGCCGCATAGACGGTCTCGCGCTCCTGGGTCCGGATATATTGAATGTTCGGGTAGCGCTGCTGAAATTCTTTTACAACCGCCTCTTCGTTCTGCTCCGATCCGCTGTTGACCACGATGATTTCCAGTTGATCGGCAATGGTTTGAGATTCCAGATCCTCCAGGCACCCCCGGATGAAGCGTTCGGCGTTGTAGGCAGAAACAATAGCCGACACCAGATACCGGCCGTCCTGAGGCCGGGATCCAGAGAGGGTTTGTTGCGTCAGTGTCGGTTGCTTTTGCGCATTGTCCCAAGAGTCACCGGTTTTTTCCTGCAGTATATTCAGCAGGCTTGCGGCTTCGGCGTGCTCTGGATTGTTCTGCAGAATTCTTTCGTAAAACTCGGCGGCATCGACGGGTCTTTCCAGGGCCACGCAGATATGGGCCATGATCAACAACGTATCGATGTCTGCGGGATGGATGGCAAGAACCTTGATGTACAGTTGCATCGCCTCTTGCACTTGACCCAGCTCGACATACAGAAAGTCGGCCAGGTTCTTCAGATAGGTGACATTGCGGGGCCGCAGATCGATCGCTTTCT
>JAHEIV010000064.1 GCA_024639205.1 Deltaproteobacteria bacterium
ACTACTGCCGGAACGACATTGTTGGCCAGAGAAAAAAACGGATTGGACGGGATGTAAAGGCTGAGAAAGTCCACCTGCTTGGGAGGTTCCACCAGGGCGGTGCTGAAAAACGCTGCCGATTCCCACTGTGGAAAAGATAGCGGGATGAGCAAGATAACGGAAAAGGAGATAACCCAGAACAATAGCAGCAGAACGCCGGCTTTCACCACCATCAACCTGGCCTGTTCATGGGTCAGTCCCCCGATCCCGAGAATCAGAGAAACCAGGATGTAAGGCAAAATGGTCATCTGCAGCAGCTTGATGAACCCATCGCCGATGATTTGCAGAAAACCGGCAGACTCACCGAAGAAAATACCGCAAAATATCCCGAGCACCATTCCGATGAGAATGTTGGTGGAGAGACTGAACCGGATTTTCTTTTTTTCAGGAGACGGCAACGCGGTATTCCTGCTTCTTATTGGTCGGGTTCAAGATGGCATCAGGACGAAGGCACCATCGGCTGCAGGGATGATGTATCCGCGTCGATCCGCCGGAGTTAGTACAATATAAATGCTGGCGCAATAAAATCAACCGGTTTCTTGCACGGCCGGGACCTGAATCATGGTCTCGTGTCGATTGAAATCAGCCGCATGACCGATCTTGTTGCGCCGGGCGTTTTCTGATAAACAACGAAACAACGCGTGAGGCGTGTGGCGCAAGCCCGACCAACTGCGGCCACCTGACAAGATCGATGAAAGGTAATCTATCGTGGAGATCCACCCGGAGAATCTATTCCAGCAAATACTGCAAGCGAAACAGCGGCTAGTCGGCATCGCCAACCCGACACCGGTGATGACCTCCCGCACGCTCAATCGGCTCGCCGCCGGCGAAGTTTTCTTGAAATGCGAGAACTTCCAGCGGGTAGGCGCATTTAAATTTCGGGGTGCATACAACGCCGTCAGCCGGCTGTCGGATGAGGAAAAAACCCGCGGCGTGCTCACCTTTTCGTCCGGCAACCATGCCCAGGCCATTGCGCTGACCGGAAAGCTGCTGGGTGTCGAAACGACGGTGGTGATGCCCGATGATGCCCCTGAAATCAAACGCACTGCCACCGAAGCATACGGTGCCAGGGTGATCGGCTATGACCCTCGAAAAGAAAGCCGGGAATCGGTTGCGGCCACCCTGCTGACCGATACCGGCAGCACCCTGATTCCGCCTTACAACCATTTAGATGTGATCGCCGGCCAGGGGACCGCTGCCCTGGAGCTGCTCGTCGAAACCCGGGGGCTCGATGCGTTGCTGGTGCCCTGTGGCGGCGGGGGGCTGCTGAGCGGATCGGCCATTGCCGTCAAGGCAAACTCGTCCACCTGCCGCGTGATCGGGGTCGAGCCGGAGCTGGCCGACGATGCCACCCGCTCCTTTCGGACCGGCAAGCTGCATAGCGTCCACAACCCACCGACCATTGCCGACGGTACCCGAACACCGTCGCTGGGCAGCATTACCTTCCCCCTGGTGCAACACTTTGTGGACGATATGCTGACGGTTTCCGAGGAGGAGATCATCGAGGCGGTTCAGTTTTTATTTTACCGGACCAAACTGGTGGTGGAGCCATCCGGGGCACTGGGTGTGGCGGCCCTGCTGAGAAAGGCCAAGCCGGACCTGCAGGGCAACGTCGGGGTGATCATCAGCGGCGGCAACATCGACGGTCCAACCATGAGGAAGATACTGAAATCGTAGGGGGTGGATACCCGTCTGCACAACGGGATATTCTAGTTTTGCGGAATGCAGTCAATCCACCTGCAGGTGACTGCGAGTTAACCTTAGCTGTTGTAGTGGGTGGTTGAACCCTTCCGGGAGATGGCCAATTGCAAACCGCCGGCGGGGATCTTATGTTACCAATCGATAAACAAGATTCCAGCTCGGCAGCAATCATGGGTGAGTCCAATGAAACTGAAGATCATCACCACCGGCGGAACGATCGACAAAGTTTATTTCGATGCCAAAAGCGAATACCAGGTCGGCGAACCCCAGATCGGCGAGGTGCTGAAGGAGGCCAACGTTGCCCTGGAATATGAAATCATTTCCCTGCTGCGTAAAGACAGCCTCGATCTGACCGATGAGGATCGCCGCTTGATCTTTCAGGCGGTGCATTCCGCTGCCGAACGCCACGTGATCGTCACCCATGGTACCGATACGATAATCGAAACCGCCCGGGTGTTGAAAGGCATTTCCGACAAGGTCATCGTTCTCACCGGTGCCATGCAGCCGGCCAAGTTCCGATTCAACGATGCGGTGTTCAACATCGCCTGTGCCGTTATGGCTGTGCAGCTGCTGTCCGATGGGGTCTACATTTCAATCAACGGCCGGATTTTCGACCCGGACCGAACCCGTAAAAACCGCCAGCTGAACCGATTCGAGGCGCTGTAAGAGTAGAACCGGAACGGCTATCCCGGAGAAGGTGGATGCACTTGTTGTTGCAAAGATCGAAATGGAAAACCCTGTTGCTGCTGACAGCTGTGGCGATTTCCCATGCACCGTCGGCTTCGGTGTGCCTGGCCGTTGAATCACCACCCGAAGATCTGGACCGGACCATTGCGTACCTTTTGCAACACGTGGCCCGGTCGAATGTGATATTTATCCGCAACGGGGTCATGCATTCGCCGGTCAAGGCGGAGGTGCATATGCGCCGAAAATACGAATACTTCAAAGGTGACATCCAGACACCCGAAGACTTTATTCGGCTGTGTGCATCGAAAAGCACCCAAACCGGTCGCCCCTACCAGATCAAGCTTCCCGACGGCCGTTTGCTGCGCACCGACCAATGGATGCTGTCTGTTTTAAGCCAGTACCGGAGAGAAACCGGCCGGCTGTGATTGGCCTGAAGCGGTTCTTTTGCCTTCAATCGGTAGAAGAACCAACCCCGGTGGAGTCATTTGCAGGCCAGTTCGTGACGATATGAGCAGAAGAACCGATCGACTGCAGACCCGGGCGTTTCGACTGGAGGACCAGCAAGCGGTTATCCGGCTGTGGGAAAAATGCGGCCTGGTCGTACCGCAAAACGACCCGGCGGCAGACATCGCCTGTAAACTGCAGGTGCAACCGGAACTGTTTCAGGTAGGCCTGCTGGATGATGTGATCATTGCAACGGTGATGGCCGGCTATGAAGGCCACCGCGGCTGGATCAATTACCTGGCAGTCGATCCCCGGTTTCGGCGACGGGGCATCGGCCGTCGCATGGTGGAAGCCGTCGAAGCCAAGCTTCGCACATTCGGCTGCCCCAAAATCAATCTTCAGGTCAGGGAGTCCAACGACGGGGTAATCGCATTCTACCGGCGATTGGGATACTCGGTCGATGCGGTAGTCAGCCTCGGTAAACGTTTGCAGTAAACCGTTCGCGTTTATTCAGGCCCGTTGGAACGAAAGATGAGCCGCGATGAGATCGTTGCCATAGTAGATGAGACCAACCGCGTGGTGGGAGCAGCGCCGCGATGGAAAATGCGGGCGAAACTGCTTGCCCATCGCGCCACTTATATCCTGGTATTTAACCACAGTGGCAGGCTTTTTCTGCAAAAGCGCACGAAAACAAAGGACATTTATCCCGGCTGCTTCGATGTGGCCGCCGGCGGCGTTGTGCTCGAAGGGGAAACCTACGAAGAGTCGGCCAAGCGGGAGCTGACCGAAGAGCTGGGCATCAGCGGCGTTGAATTGAAGCGACATTTTGACTTTTACCACCAGGATGATCGCTCTCGCGTGTGGGGGCGGGTGTACTCCTGCCGGTATGACGGGGAAATCACCCTGCAGCAGGAAGAAATCGAAAGCGGCGCCTTTCTCGATGTTCGACAGGTGCTGGATATGAGCAGCCACGAGCCATTCACTCCGGACGGCCTGGCTGTATTGAAACGATTTCTCTCCGAAAGAAGGGGTAGTGCTTCTCAGGGACATCGGAGTATTTCATCATGAAGGGTGTCGAAAAAAGAATCCTTGCTGCACTGCTTTTGGTGGGGCTGCTTTTGTCCGGCTGCGCCACGACCGGGCGGCTACCGGCAACATTGGCGGCCGGCCGGCCGCAGGAACATCAGCAGTTTTTCACCGCGCTCGACAAAACAGTCCAAGCGTACAAGGTCCGGGAGGCATCGAGTTTTCCGGTTCCCGGATTTCCTTACCTGCGAACCGACCGTTTTTTGTGGTCCCTGGAGGATGGAATCGACGCTGGTACCCAGCAAGCCTGGATTGAATCGATGCGGCAGCTCGATCGGAATGCCCGAAGCAAGGAAATCAGCAACCTGCCGGACCAAGCCCTGCAGGAGCTGGCAAAGCGCCTGCAGGTGGGCCTCGACCGTCAGCAATTGGCGGCAAGGGTCGACCTCGCCTCCGAACAGCTGCTGGCTCATGATCGGCAGCAGTCCGATTTTTTGCCTGCCGTCAAGGAATCCGTGAACATTGCCGGCGAGTATGTAACAACGATGAGAATCTTCGGTGTCTATCCCGTCGCCGCTATTGCGGTGACCGCTGCCACCAAGGATCAGTACGACGTCTTCCGACAGTGGCACCGGACCCCACTCGATCAACTACCAGTCGATGGACACCTGACCGTGTTCACGCCTGCCGAATCCGGGACCGGCTCCCGAAGAGAGCTGCAGGGGCTGTTTGCTCCATCCCGGCGAAATGCCCTGGGCGTGCCCGACCTGTCGCCAGAAGAACGCAGAAAACTGGTTTTGGCGTATGCACCGGTCATCGAGCAAGATGTTGTGGGTATCTACGATCTGTTCGGTAAGGTGAAATGGAGAAACGGACGGGTAAAAATCGACGCCGACAATCCAACCGTGTACTACTATATTACCTATTCCCGGCTGAACGGGGAGCCCGTGCTGCAGATCAACTATGCTTTCTGGTACTCGGGACGGTACGGTAAAAACTCTCCGGGTATCGAACGCGGACCGCTGGACGGTGTAACGCTGCGCATCACCTTCGATTCCGGCGGCGATCCGATCATGGCAGACATCATGAACAATTGCGGCTGCTACTATTTCTACGTGCCGCGAAAAGAAAGGATCGCAAAGATCAATTCCTCCTCCAACGGGCTTTATCCGTTTGTTCCGACCTGGCTGCCGGATGCGTTTCCCGACGATCGCCTGAACCTGCGGGTCAATTCGGGATGGCATCAGATTCAGAAAGTGTCTGCCCGGGAACTGCCGGTCAATGTCGTCACCTATGAACTGCGTGCCTACGACGAACTCGAAGCGCTGCCCCATCCGGGAGACGGCACGGAAAGCGTGTTTACTCCGGACGGAATCATGAAGGACTCCAGTCGCATCGAACCGTACATCTTCTTTTCCATGGGGATTCCCAAGGTGGGCTATATGCGGCAGCGGGGCCATCATGCGGTTAAGCTGGTCGGCAGAGCCCATTTTACCGATACCGACATTTTTGACAGCTATTTTGTTTTTAACTGAGGTGCTTTGTGATTTCGGTGAATTTTGATGGCCGGCTGCGGCATCGTTACGTCGTCAAGTTTACGGCGGACGGCGATCAGCTGGCTTTGCTCTGTGCGCAGCATCCGGCCGGTCCATCATTGAATGGCCGTTACTTTCACTTCAAGGCAGTTGCGATAGGCGAATGAAATCCTCTTTTGACTTTGACGAGATCATCGATCGCAGGCCCACCGCCTGCTTCAAGTGGGATAAGTATGCAGGGAAAGACATCTTGCCGCTGTGGGTGGCGGACATGGATTTCCGGTCTCCGCCTGCGGTAATCGATGCCTTGAAGCACCGGGCCGATCACGGGGTCTTTGGCTACACTCATCCGCTGCCGGAACTGACGCGTGAAATCCAGAGTATGCTGGCAGATCGCTATAACTGGATCGTCGATGAACAATCGATTGTCTGGCTCCCGGGGTTGGTGACCGGTTTGAACGTGACCTGCCGGGCGGTGGGTGAGCACGACGATGACGTGCTGACGGCCACCCCCGTCTATCCCCCGTTTTTGACCGCTCCGGGTTTTTCGAATCGGAAGCTGGTGCGGGTTCCCCTGGTAAAAAACCGCGAGAAATGGGAGTTTGATTTCGATACCCTGGATAAGGCTTTCACCGACCGCACCGGCCTGTTCATCCTCTGCAATCCCCATAACCCGGTGGGGCGCATATATACCCGCCGGGAGCTGGAGCGGCTGGCCGATTTGTGCGAGCGCCATGACGTGATCCTTTGCTCGGATGAAATCCACTGCGATTTGATTCTCGATGAACAAAAGCGTCATATCCCCTTCGCCACGCTGGGATCGGAAATTGCCGAGCGTACCATTACCCTGATGGCCCCCAGTAAAACTTACAACATTCCGGCATTGGGTTGCTCCTTCGCCGTGATTCCCAACCGGCGTATCCGCCAGCGGTTCAAACAGGCCATGGCCGGCATCGTCCCTTATGTCAACGTGATGGGCTTTACCGCCGCACTGGCTGCCTACCGTTACGGCCAGGATTGGCTTGCTGCCCTGTTGGACTACCTGCGAGGCAACCGCGCGCTGGTCATGCGGGAAATCGAACAAATGCCGCATGTCTCCATGACGCCTGTGGAGGCCACCTACCTGGCGTGGATCGACTGCCGCAAGGTGAATGCCAAGGACCTGGCCCGTTTTTTCGAGCAGACCGGTGTAGGCTTGTCCGACGGCGTGGAGTTTGACGGACCCGGGTATGTGCGCCTGAATTTCGGCTGTCCGCGGGCGACCCTTGAAGAAGCCCTGCACCGGATGAGAACGGCACTGGCTGCGCTTACATAACCGAATGCGGCCTGGTCGTCTGAAACTTGAATTGCAGCGTTGATTCACCCCTGCGGTAAAGCCGGGTGAATGCGACGGTGGAGGAGGAACCAGATGATCGAAGTGGACATACCGGGTTATCGGGTCTTACAGTTGGAACACCTCGTGCTGGATCACAACGGAACCCTGGCTGTGGACGGCATCCTGAAACCGGGGGTCAAAGAGTGCCTGCGGAAACTGTCCGAGGATCTGAATATCTACGTGGTGACCGCCGACACCTTCGGCAAGGCCGCGTCCCAGCTGGAAGGGGTTCCCTGCGAGCTTACGATTTTACCCGCGGGAAACCAGGATGTCGGAAAACTGGAATTTATTCAACAACTGGGCAAAGAGCGAACCGTTTGCATGGGAAACGGACGCAACGATCGGTTGATGCTCAAAGAGGCCGCCCTGGGGGTGGCCGTCATCCTGGAGGAAGGCGCTGCCGCCGGGGCCATCTCTTCGGCGGACGTGGTATGCGCCGGCATCGTGCCGGCCCTGGAACTGCTGCTTTATCCGCTGCGGCTTACGGCAACGCTGCGTTCGTAGCTGTTGTTAGCAGCAGCGCGTGCCGGCGGGGATCCTAAGATCTTTTCCGGAGAAGAATACAGCAGGAAAGATCGGAACGCATCGGCTGGATGCCTTATTTTTAAAAGAATGCGCTGTTAATTCTTCCGCCCGAAGAGTCTCAACCCCGGCTTCTCCCGGCGGTCGGCTTGGGCGAGAATCGCCTTATACCTTCGCAAAACCACCGGGCTGGAGGGGATGTCCACCTGCGCTTCGTCGAATTCCACCACACGCAAGGCGTCTTGCTGCGGGTGCATCATCTCACTTCGACTTTCACCGATACGGACAGCCGCACCCGGAATACTTCTCCATTTTGCTTGAGGACCAGTGCAATGCCGTTGGTCCCCTCCGGCACGGGACCGGCGCTGAAAGCCGGCTGTCCTTTATACTGGGATGATCGGAAAGGTTTAATGGACAACAATTCCACCGGAGCGATGACTTTCATGAGGGACTCGCCGGCGGCTACAAAGTCGGACGGTGGGTTGTTGATGTTGGTCTCGTCGATTCCTTCGAACAGAAATCGGCCGTTGGGCCTGCCGTTAAACAGGTACCGCGTTGCTTCCCAGTCGATCTCCAGTTCTTTTGCAGTGCGGTTGGTGACCAGCAGGCGAAACTGCTGAATGAAGTTTTTGTCATTGGTCAAGGGCATGAACTGTGCAGAATATCCGCCGGACTCTGCGGTCACAAAGGAAGGCGTACTGGTCCAGATCCGGGTCGGCGCACAGGCAAACGCAAGGGCAACAAGACAGGCAAATAACGGCAGCCGTGTCGGTTTTCTCATCGATTCTCCCCCTTGAAGGTTATTGCCGATCCGGATGATCCCTGATGCCTGGCGGTTTGGCGGAAGCATTACCGGATCACTGTATGAATCGACTCGACAAATTGCAACCTTTTTCCTTTGACAGGGATTCGGCTGTATTTATAAAATCCGCCATGCGCCATCAGCCGAACAAAACGGAAAAGACCGACGGTTTCACTTCCGGCACGACCCGCCTCTGGCGGATGATGATCATCTCCCTGGCACTGATTACAATAGGCGTTGTCAGTTTGACGGCTCAGAAATATATCAACACCCGCCGGGACATATCCACCACCGTCATCCGGCACCTGACCGTCGGTCAGGTCGTTGATACCTGAAGGACCGTAAAACTTGATAAAGGAGGGTTTTATGACCACTATTATTGGTATATCCGGCAGTCTGCGGAAAGCATCATACAATGCCGGCCTGTTGCGTGCCGCCGTCGAAGTGATGCCGGAAAACGTTCGGCTGGAGACCGCATCCATCGAAGGTATTCCCCTTTACAACGCCGACTTCGAGGCTTCGGACGGTGTTCCGGCGGTTGTTCAACAGATCAAGGATCGGATCGCCGCATCGGACGGGTTGCTGCTGGTGACTCCGGAATACAACAACTCGATCCCCGGGGTTTTCAAAAACGCTGTGGACTGGATCTCCCGGCCGCCGGAAGACCGCGTACGGGTGTTTCAAAACCGAGCGGTTGGTATCATCGGCGCTTCTCCCGGCAATGGCGGAACCCTTCTTTCCCAGACGGCATGGCTGCCGGTGCTGCGAACCCTTGGCATGCGGCCGTGGTTCGGCAAGCAGCTTTACGTCAGCGGCGCGATGAAGCTGTTCGACTCATCCGGCAACCTGACCGATGAAACCATCCGCAGCCGATTGAAGTCAACCCTAAAGGGGTTTGTTGCCTTTATTCAGGAAAACCGATAATCCCCTGACAAGGGTTATCTTTCGGCCTATCGCTGCTTCTTCGGGCAGTTATAGATCGCAACACATAGAAGGGCCATCGGTTCAGAGCAACCAGCCATGTGGTGGAAAAGACTACTCATTGGGCTTGCCATTTTGATTGTCGGGCTATATGCCGCGATCTATGCCTTTCTGCACTTCTACGATGTGAACCGGTTCAAGCCCCGCATCACCAATGCCGTCCGGGACGCCACCGGCCGACAATTGACCATCGCCGGAGACCTGGAAATCGACTTCGGTTTGCTACCGGTGCTGGCAGCCGAGAACATCGCTTTCGAAAACGCTTCCTGGGGCTCACGGCCGGAGATGATCCGAATCAAACGGTTTCAGGTGCGCGTGGCACTGCTGCCGCTGCTGCTGGGCAAAGTTGAGATCGCGAGCATCCTGCTAATCGATCCCGACATTCTGCTGGAAAAAAACGCCGCCGGGGATTTAAACATCCCAGCGGGGTCCGGCGATGCCGGATCCGCTCCGGCCGAATCACCGCTCGTCCACAGCATCGAGATACAAAACGCTCGCCTGGCCTTTCGCGACGGGCAAACCGGCAGACATCTGGACCTGGAATTGGATCATCTGCGCGCGGAGTTGCCGGATACGGACAGCCCGCTGGAGATCGACCTGGAAGGAACCTTCAACCGGACACCGGTGGCGATCTTTGGTACCATCGGTCGTCCGCTGCCGGCTTTTCTGAGCGGTCGGCAGCTGCCGGCGGCCTTATCGGTGGAGATTGCCGGCAATCGATTTCAGGTAGTCGGTGCGGTTGACAATACCGCCGATTTCAGCGGTCTCGACTGGAAGATCACCGGCTCCGGCGACTCGATACCGGGTCTGGGAAGGCTGGCCGGCATGGACGACCTGCCGGACCCTGGGAGTTTCACCATACAGGTGCGTTTTTCGGGATCTCCGAAACATTTGACCATGAGCGACCTGAATCTTCAGATTGGCGACCGGCGCCTTGCGAACGTATTCGTGCGCGGACGAATCGGAGATCTGCTGCGGCTGCAGGAAATCGATGTGCAAGTCCTTGCCACCGGAAAAGACCTGAAACAAGCGGGCAAGCTGTTTGCCACCACCATTCCCTGGCAGGGAGAATTCCGGGCGGCCGGCCGGCTGATTCGCAGCGGCAGCCAGGGGTTGCGGTTGGATGACGTGCAGCTGACGGTCGGGGACAACGATATCACAGCGACCGTGGAACTCGATTTTCAGCAGGAAAAGCCGCGTCTTTCGGCAACGGTTCATTCGCGTCGTTTGGATCTGCGCCCCTTGTTTGCCGCGGATGCCTTTCAGCGCGCGGGGTCCGATGACAAGACCGGGCGAAAGTCGAAGACATCCGCCAGCCGGGAAGACAAACCGCCGGAGCCGATCCTGAAGCGATTCAATGCAGGCTTACAGCTCACCACCGGCACCATTTTCCTGCCGAAGATGATCATCCATGAACTCGATACCAGCGCCCGGCTGGAAAACGGGAGCATCAGCGTTCAGACGAAAGGTCCCCGGCCTCCCGACCTGAAAGAACTGGCGGGGATTCCGGCATTGC
>JAHEIV010000471.1 GCA_024639205.1 Deltaproteobacteria bacterium
TGGAATCCGTTTTCAGAACAGCTGAGAATCGCGGCAAAATGGTTGAACTGCCACCCTCATCGCTCGGACCGAAGTTTAAAACCACACGGAAAGGAAAGGCTCACATGAGAGAGGGCAAAATACTCTTTTTTGTTCAGTTGATGGCACTTATCGCTCTTTTTCTGCAACCCGGCGCAGTCGGTTGGGCCCGGGCCGAACCGCTAACCGCTTTCGTGCATGTGAACCTTGTCCCGATGACAAAAGAGGTTGTTTTGCAGAATCAAACGGTCCTGATTCAGGGAGAACGAATCGTCGCCATCGGTCCCTCCGATCGGATCGCTGCTCCTGCCGATGCCCGGATCATCGAAGGGACCGATGCCTTTCTGATGCCCGGATTGGCGGACATGCACATGCACATCCGGGCGGATTGGCCGGGCAGCTCCTGGCCGGTATCACCGTTTCGTCTCTACCTGGCAAACGGTGTAACGACGATTCGCTGTTTCGGCCCCAGCGGGAAAACCGGAAAGTATGTGTTGAAATGGCGCGATGAGATCCAAAGCGGCAAGCGGATCGGCCCGCAGATCTATACCTGCGGCCCGATACTGCGCGGACCGGTAAGGCATCCGGAGCGGGTGGTGATCAAGCAAAAATACCAGGGCTTTGATTTTATCAAGCTCTATTCGTACCTGTCGCCGGGCGAATACCACGAGGCGATGAACACGGCCAGGAAACTCAAACGCTACACGGCCGGCCACATCCCGTTTCAAGTCGGACTGGACGGGGTGATAACGGCGGGAATGGACGAGATCGCCCACGTGGAGGAGCTGTTCTGGGAGCTTGTCGATTTCGACCGGCACAAAAACCTGACCGGTGCTGCGTGGTTGACCTACGTCATCGAAAAGTCATCCGAACAATTCCGCCCGCTCATCGAACTCGATATGGCCGAGCTCGAAAGCCGGCTGAGACCTTCCGTCGAGTCCACGGCCGCTAAACTGAAAGACAGGCAGATCCCGGTCTGCACCACCTTGTTTCTCGATGAGGTGATCATCCAGAAACTGTTTCATCTGCAAGCGTTTTTAAAAAAACCGCAAAACCGGTACCTGCCGCAATGGTACATCGAACGCCTTCGGCAGGGAAAAGAAAAGCATCAACAGCAGTTTGCCGGCGGCGAGGAATTCGCACCCTATAAGTACCTTATCGATAAGGGCTTTTTAAAAGAACTCAAAAAAAACCATGTCGTCTTGCTGCTGGCAACCGACGCCGGCACCGGCGCGATGGGACTGGTACCCGGTTTTTCCATCCACGACGAACTGCGCATACTGGTGGAAAACGGTTTTACCCCTTATGAAGCCATTGCCACCGGGACGAAAAACATAGCGCCGGTCATCCAGAAAATGACCGGGCAGGCAACATTAGGGACCATCGAAGTAGGCCATCGGGCGGATCTTCTCCTGGTGGAGCGAAATCCGCTGGAAGATGTCGCCCACATCCGGAAACTGCGCGGTGTGATGGCTGCCGGCAGGTGGTACGACAAGCAGTCCCTGCAGCAGATGACGGCTCTCGATTCCTCTGCAGCGCCGGACCGATAGCTGAGAGGCGCGCCCGCCTCCACGTGGCTTGCGGCAAGGAAAAAGCAACCCCTGGCTGCTACAAAGAAATAAGGAGATGGACAGTGATAAAAAACAATATAAAAACGATTGGTTATGGGTTTCTCCTGGCAATGCTGATGATCGCCTGCGCCGGCACCGAGCTCACCACCAAGCGGATCGATCGACCCGCTGCCGCCAAACCGGTATCCGACCTGCTGGTCATCGTGGTGGCGGACCAGGATGAAACCAGGCGTTTTTTTGAGAACCGGTTTGTCGAAACCCTCAAAGCAGCCGGTGTCGATGCGGTTGCCAGCGCGGATGCGATCCCCATGCCGTCTGATCTGGAATTGGAAAAAGATGCGATCCTGGCAGCGGTCGATCAGTATGAAAGCGACGCCGTGTTGATCACTCACCTTGCAGATATCGCTTACCCGGAAAGCCGCAGCCGCATCAACCCGGAGGAATATGGATTATACAGTTACTACGGCGCCCTGTTTGCATACTACCATGACCCGGGCCATTCTCGAACCTATGCCACGGTTCTGCTGGAAACCAACCTGTTCGATGTGGCAACCGAAAACCTCATCTGGTCCGGTCAGACCAAATCCTGGGACAAGAATTCGAAGGCAGAGATCATCAACGATGTGATCGCACTGGTGGTGCGCGATCTTATCGACAAGAAACTGCTTGCGCCCAAATAAGGCCGGCGGTCAGGACCGGTCACCATGGTTGCTGCCAGGTGATAGGTAGTCGCACGACCGCATGACCCCTGAAACAGGTGAAGCCGAAACCCGCAAATATCATGTATCGGAGGGGGAAAAGGGAGGTTGTCTGCATGAAGGCAGGTTGGGTGAAGCTCCGGTTGATTTTTTTCCCACCGTACTGGTTCACCGGGATTGTGGTTCAAAAAATCTCTCCGGATTTTCGTGAAATCACCGTTCGGATGAAGCAGCGCTGGTACAACCGCAACTGGCACGGCAATCACTTCGGTGGGTCTTTGTACGCGATGACCGACCCATTCTATGCGCTGATGTTGATCCATATACTGGGCGCAGACTATTTTGTAACCGACAAGGCCGGTGCCATCGAGTACGTCAAACCCGGCAAAGGAACGGTGACGGCGCACTTTGTGGTCGATGACGCGATGCTGGCGGACATCCGGGCCCACACGGAAAGCGGCGGCCGCTACCTCCCCCAGCTGACCGCAGCCATAACAAACGAACAGCACGAAACCGTCGCCCGGGTGGTGAAAACCGTTTACGTGCGTAAAAAAAGTTCAAAAACATGATCA
>JAHEIV010000472.1 GCA_024639205.1 Deltaproteobacteria bacterium
GGCGGATACATTCTCATTACGGTAATTTTCTTTCAGACGAACGAATGACCCATACAAGCTTTGAAATGGCAAATAGCAAAGGCATGATCGTTTTGATGGGTTCCGGTGAACTGACCGCCACCATGGTCGAAGTTCACAAGGAGCTGCTGTCTAAGCTGGGTGAATCGCCGCAGGCCGTCTTTCTGGATACCCCGGCCGGGTTTCAACTCAATGCCGATCAGCTGTCTCAACGGGCGGTGCAATATTTTCGAGACCGGGTTCAGCGCACCCTGTCAGTAGCTTCTTACAAATCCTGCGAAATGGCTCCTTCATTGGAAGTTGAGAATGCTTTTCAGCGGCTGCGCCAGTCGGATTTTGTCCTCATCGGCCCCGGCAGCCCTACCTATGCCGTTCGCCAGTGGCGTAATTCTCCGGTTCCGGACATTCTCGCCCGGCGAATCGAATCCGGCGGCTGCCTGGTGGCTGCCAGTGCCGCAGCGCTGACTGTCGGCCGATTCACGCTCCCGGTTTACGAAATCTACAAAGTCGGCCAGCAGCTGCACTGGGTGGAGGGCCTTGATCTGCTGGGCCATTTTGGTTTTTCACTGGTTGTGATTCCACACTGGAACAATGCAGAAGGCGGCACGCATGACACGCGGTTTTGTTACATGGGCGACTCTCGTTTTCGCATCCTCGAGTCCCAGCTGCCGGAAGATGTCGGCATCTGTGGACTGGACGAGCATACGGCCTTGCTCATCGATCTGGAGAAACAGGAGGCCGAAATCAGAGGAATTGGGCGGGTCGTACTTCGCCGCAGCGGAAGCGAAATGGAATTGAAAAAGGGTGATCGTGTTTCTCTGGATGTATTGCGCGGTGCTGTGAGCGGCGAACAATGGTCGCCTTCGGGTTCACCACCGAAGAACCGGACAGCGGTAACCGATGCGCAAGAGATCCCCTTCTGGGACCGTCTCCATGACCTTGAACTGAAATTTGTTGCCGGCCTGGAAGGTGGCGATGCAAAAGAAGCCACCAACGCCCTGCTCGAGTTGGATCACACGATCTGGCAGGCCCAAAAAGATTCGGAAAATGAAGAGTTCATCTCTCAATCCAGGGATCTGCTGCGGGAGCTGATCGTTCAAGTCGGCACTCGATTGGAACAATCACCGCAAAGCTCCGCTGATTGCCTCACCCCGTTGATTACTGAAATACTGACACTGCGGGAAGGATACCGGCAAACAGGCAAGTGGCAAGAGGCTGACGAGATCCGCGACACGCTTATTCGTGCCGGTGTCATTGTCGAGGACACACCCGACGGTTCACAGTGGCGGATGAAATAACCCGCAGCGCAATGATGTCGGCTGCGAAGAATGCCTGCTGAAGGATAACCGCTCATGATCGCACACCGCGACCTTTCCATACATGTTGTCGCTGCTGACAACAACGCCGATGTAGATCCGTTTTTTGCCTACCTGCAACAAATGCCACATGTACGTGCTTCCCGTACAGACAGGCCACCGCCTGACCCGAGTGGCCACGATGTCGTGGTTACCGTTGGCGGTCCCGCCAGTCAGCAAGGCGAGGAGCATCTTTCCCCTTTTGTCCAGGCCGGAGGCGGGTGGCTTGCACTGGTTCATCTCGACAACCATTTACTGCCGCCGCTGTTCGGCGTTCAACCCGAGGAGACGGGAGTGGAAGCGGAACTGCGGGTATTGTTTGAAAAATCGAATCATCCAACGGCCGTTCGTCTTCCGGATGCGTATTACCTGAAGGGACGCTGCCAGGCACTGTCGATAACCGATACGGACACCGACACCATTTTGTATGCCGACTGGCATTACCGGCACATACCGGTGATGACCGCACGCAAATCAGGCAGGGGACGGGTTGCCTGCACTACATTACAGCATTATGGTCACGACCATTTCCGCCAGATTCTGTACCGTACTCTCCTTTGGCTGGCTGGCCGCAAGCTGCCGGAAAAAGATCTGGGAGTCGGCCTGCTCGGTTATGCACCTTCGGTGGGCCGACTGCATGCCGAAGGTGCTGCGGCCACACCGGGTCTGACCTTGAAAGCTGCCTGTGACCTGAATCCCCAGCGAATTCTCCAGGTGCAGCAAGATTTTCCGCAACTGAAAACAACGAAAACGGCTGCAGAGCTGACGAAGGATCCGGAGGTGGATCTGGTCATCGTATCCACGCCACCCAATACCCACGCCAGCCTCTGTCTGGAAATGATGAAAGCGGGCAAGCATGTTGTCTGTGAAAAACCCCTGGCCCTGAAACGCAGTGAGACCGACGCGCTGGTGGAGGCAGCCGCTGAACAGCAGCTGCACTTGAGCTGCCACCAGAACCGTCGTTGGGATCCGGATTACCTGGCGATCCGGTCAGCGCTCGCCGACGGGCTGATCGGCGATCTGTTTTACCTGGAAACCTTCGTCGGCGGTTTTTCCCATCCTTGCGGTTACTGGCACTCTCACCAGCCGGTTTCCGGAGGTACGGCTTACGACTGGGGGGCGCACTATCTGGATTGGATGGTCAGCCTGGTGCCGGCATCGGTTACGGAGGTCGTCGGGACGCGCCACAAACGAGTTTGGCACGATGTAACCAACGCCGACCAGGAGCGGATTCAAATCCGCTTTGCCGGAGGTCTGGAGGCCGAGTTCATCCATTCCGACATCGCCGCGGCAACCAAGCCAAAGTGGTATATTCTGGGCACGAAAGGTGCCATCGTCTCCCGATGGCAACAGGTTTCCACTTATGAAATCGATCGGCTGCACTACTTCCGGCAGCATGACATACCGTCCACGGAGATGCCGCCGGAGCTCTGGCTGAGCAGTCGTCTTGATTCGGGCGACATCGAAACCCGGAGGCTTT
>JAHEIV010000473.1 GCA_024639205.1 Deltaproteobacteria bacterium
CCACCGATCCGATCGCGGTGCTCGGTATTCTCAAAAAGGCAAACGTGCCCGAAAGCCTGGAGACCAAAATCTGCGGAGAATCCCTGTTCAACGACGGGGTGGCGGTGGTGGTGTTTCTGGTATTGCTGCAGATTACCGCAGGGGGACAGGACCTCACGGTGGGCACGGTGGCATGGCTGTTTGCCAAGGAGGCGCTGGGAGGAATCCTATACGGCCTGCTCATCGGAGCAGTTGCATACGCGATGCTCAAAAGCGTCGACAACTACCAGGTCGAAGTATTGATTACCCTGGCACTGGTGGCCGGCGGATACGCGCTGGCCGACGCGCTTCACCTATCCGGACCGATAGCCATCGTGGTGGCGGGTCTGCTGATCGGAAACCATGGCCGGCTTCTGGCCATGTCCGAGCGCACGCGGGATCACCTGGACACATTCTGGGAACTGGTGGACGAGGTGCTCAATGCGGTATTGTTTGTGCTGATCGGCCTGGAGGTGCTGGTGCTTTCCTGGAACCACAGCTACCTGCTCGCCAGCGTGCTGCTGATACCGCTGCTGCTGCTGGCGCGGTTTGTAAGCGTGGCCGTCCCGGTCACGCTCTTGCGACAGTTTCGCACCTTCAGTCCCGGTGTCGTCAAAATCCTTACCTGGGGAGGCTTGCGCGGCGGCATATCGGTGGCCATGGCATTGTCGCTGCCTCCGGGCCGCGCCCGCGACATCATCTTGACCATCACCTACGCGGTGGTCGTATTTTCCATCATGGTCCAGGGACTGACGGTCGGCAAACTCGTCGAGTCGGTCAAAAGCGGATAATCCCGCCGCAGATTTACCCGCCAGGGGTCTTATGACCGATTGCATGCGAGCGTTTTTCTTGCTACATGCCGGTGATGCGCCATTTCATATCCGTGCCACCGCCGGTTGTACACAAGGGCAAAAATTTGGTAGAATTATAGTGCCCGGTATGGTGCGATATCCAATATTATCAGTGTTCAGGGATTTGTCCTTATGATCCCCCGATCATCGATATGGATGATTGAGCGAATCGAGAATATAAAGTACCTCGCACGGGCAAAATGGATGGTGCAGCCCAAGCTATCCGATCACGAAAAGGAGGACCCGGGTCATGAAAAGAGAATGGCTAAACAAGCCGGAATGGCTGGACGGACACCCGGAAATTGTGTTGTCCATGCTGCTGAAAGAAAGGGTGCAGGAAGCGATAGATGCTGAATGGGGCGATAGTTTAATCGATATGGTCGATAGGTACTCTTTCAAAATCGAGATCACCATCAGAAACAGAGAAACCGGCAGTATTGCCGAAAGAGTGGTTAACATTCCATAGGCCGCCCGACCACCGGTGATGAACGCAACCGCAAATGCGCTTTTATTTAAATACCCGGCAGCGGCGACAGGGCCTGATCACGTTCGGACGGTGGTGCCAAAAAAATACTCTAACAGCCGGTGGCATTGGGTAAAAAGTCACCGCTAAAAAACCCGGTGGCGCCCGAAAGGTTCTTTAATAAAAGCCTTTCCATCCCCTCGTTTGCTCTTTCCTTCGTGCCGCTGCAAGCTTGCCTTGGCGGTTCTTTTTTCTTGACTTGCACTGCTCATTTGTTTAACTGGAGTGGAACGGCCAAGATTTCATCGTTTGTACATCATCTCCAGTTGTTGAAGATGTCCAGACCGGCCTGGACACAGATTCCCATCGACGTTGCACTCTCCTGTTTCGCCGCCGCTTTTGCACCTGCCAACCACCGGTCATGAATCCGGACTTCTTGCCTTTCAGCGAAATCAGATCCTTTGTGATCCGATTTTCCACCCTTTCTGCTTTGCCCGGGGGATATCACGTGGTCAAAAAAGTTAAGGAGGCAAACCCATGGCAACATACGTTTCACTGATCCGTTACACACAAAGGGGCATAGAAAACATGAAAGAAAGCCCTGCCCGGCTCGACTCCGCCAAGCAATTGTTTCAATCGTTGGGCGCCGAGTTGAAGTCGTTTCATCTGGCAATGGGCCGGTATGACGCAGTGGTCATATCGGAGGCACCAAATGACGAGACCGCTACCAAGGCAGCTTTAACCATTGGTGCGGCCGGTGCGGTTCGCACCGAAACCTTCAGGGTGTTCACCGAAGATGAATACAGACACCTCATTTCCGAACTACCCTGACACAATCATATACCCAACCCGCAGCAGACCGGTGTGACGATCCCCGGGCAACCGGTTGCTCGAAATGAAAAACCCTGCCGGTTTGGCAGGGTTTTTCTTATATCGGCAAATCGCTGAGCCCATTTTTAGGGCCGCAGATTACAGCCGGGCGCGCAATACCATGATGCCGAACAGGACGATTCCCAGCACGGAAAAATACAGCCCGTTAAGGGTTTGCCGATACTTGAGTTTACGCTTTTCATCGGTTTCCGTGCGAAGCAGGTCTTTGAATTTCCGATGGTCTCCCAGCAGGCCCTTGAACATGTCCACCGTATGTCCTTTTTCCTGCAGCACCATCTTGATCTGCTGAAGATTGTACAGCGCGATTATCACCGAAAAGATCAACGCAAATTCGAGCAAGCCCATGGGCACACCGTCCTTGTTATGACGCCTTTTTGTTCAGCAACACCTCATATCATTAATATCGGCTGTCGCCAAGGGTGAAAGGCGGCCGCAGTCCGAAAGCCGCTTAGCTTCGCTTTTCGGCAAGCAGGATGTACAGCTCCGGTTCGTCCACAAGTGCTGTGACATCAAATCCGAATGGGCCCAGCAGCTTTGTCGCTTCCAAATCGGTGGGGAAATCATCGAGGGGAAAAGAGGCGGATTTTTTCAATATGTCGACAAACGCTTTGCCGAGCGGGTGGCTGATGA
>JAHEIV010000065.1 GCA_024639205.1 Deltaproteobacteria bacterium
CAATCGAATTGTCGGCCGATGCGCGCTGAAAGCCTGCTATCACCCCTTTGACCATCTCGGTGGTGTAGGAGTTGTACTGAGCGGGGTTGTTCAAAACGATCCATGCGGAATACAGGTCCTGGACCGCATTTCCCTGGGGATCGAGAATCGGCTTTTTATCAAAGATCACCCCGGGGGCGGTGTCGGAGAAATGCTCCTCAGCCCACAGAAAATGGTCCTTCAGTCCGGATTCTCGCGGCAGCCAGCTTAAATCGGTCATCATCCGTCTCCTTACTTTCTGAATGAAATTCGGTTACTGACAAAAGGTTATTTTATAGCTATATATTAGCTACTTGGTTTGGAAGTCAAGAAAAAAATATTGCCTTGACGCCCGTCTGACCGCACTGTTAGAAAGCACCATTCACTTGAAAACCACTTGGGGGAGGTCGTTGCATTGCGGTATCCAAAGGAAGTGGTGTTAAAAGACAGAACCGAGGCGGTCATCCGGCCGCTGGAGAGTAAAGACGAGGCCATGATCAGCCGGTTTTACGCTGCTATACCGGAAAAGGACCGCTGGTATATGCGTCACGACGTTACGGATCCGCTGATCATCAGAAAGATCATCGACTCCATCGGCACCGGCAACGTGTTTTCCACCGTGGCGCGGGTGGAGGAAAGAATTGTGGCCCACGCCAGTCTTCTGATGCGCGGTCACGGCGCCACCCGGCATTCGGGCCGGTTGCGGATTGCCGTTTTACCCGAGTACCGGCACAAGCGGTTGGGGACCTGGATGCTGCTCGACCTGATCCAGTACGCCATGGACGCGGGGCTGAACGATTTGAGGGCCGATTTCGTGGTGGGCGTTGAGGATACCGCCATTGAATCTGCCCGCAAGCTCGATTTTTTCAAGGTCGCCGTGATTCCAGAGTACGTAAAAAGTCCGCGCGGGAATCGCTATGACCTGCAGATTATGGTCAAAAGATTGCACCGGACCTGGGCCGATTTCTAACGTGGTGGTATGAGCTCATCGCAACCGGCAGATATAGAGATCGGTACCCGCAAAGGCACGATACGTGTACGCTCATCTTGTTCAGCTCAGGATATCGGACGCCTGCAGTTCAATCCACATTTCGGAACATACGCTCAATACAAATCGCTTTATTCCAAAAGAGAAAGTCTGGAGCAGATCGCCCGGCAGCCTGACGCCAATGTAACCCTTGCCGTGGTCGACGAGCAGACGATCGTCGGGTTCGGCGTGCTGGCATACCCGGAAGCATCCGAACGCTGGGCCCAGCTGCAGCCGCAGGTGATGATGGAGGTCAAGGCCATCGAGGTGGCCCGGGACTGGCGATCGAAAAGAGTCGCCGGCAGGATCCTGAAGAGATTGATGGGCCACCCTTCGATCGAAGAGAAAATCGCTTACATGGTGGGTTATTCCTGGACCTGGGATCTGGACGGAACCCGCAAGACGGCCCAGCAATACCGCCAAATGCTGATCCGGCTGTTTGAACCGTTCGGTTTTATCGAGTATCAGACCAATGAACCGAACATTTGCCTGAAAGCCGAAAATCTGTTCATGGGAAGGGTCGGAGGCAGCGTGGATGAGCAGACCAGCAAGGCGTTCAAGTGGCTCAGGTTCGGCATCGACCCATAGTCCCAAAAACCGTGCCCTGTCAGTTAATGTCGAATATCGACAACAGAATATGATGAATCCTTGCTGTAAACACTCGTTTGCCAAAAGGAGTTACGTATGACCATTGCCAAGAAAGTCGAAACCATCATAGAAAAGTCGTCCTGGATCCGAAAAATGTTCACCGAGGGCGCCCGGCTGAAAGCCGAGCACGGAGCGGAAAACGTCTTCGATTTCAGTCTGGGAAACCCGAACCTGCCGCCGCCGCCGGCGTTCAACGAGGCACTCAAGGAAACGGTCAATTCCAGCAGCCCGGTCGACCACCGCTACATGGCCAACACGGGTTTCCCCCAGGTCTGTGCGGCCGTCGCCGAAACGGTATCCGCCGAGCAGCAGGCGGCTGTAACCCAGCAGGAGATTATCATGACGGTGGGGGCGGCCGGCGCCTTAAATATCACCCTCAAGGCGATTCTCGATCCCGGAGATGAGGTTATTTCACCGGCTCCTTGTTTTGTCGAGTATCACTTCTATTGCGACAATCACGGCGGGGCGTTCAAGACCGCAGCCAGCCAGCCCGACCACACCCTGGATATGACCGCCCTTGCCGGGGCGATAAACGAACGCACCAAGGCCGTTTTGATCAACTCCCCCAACAATCCCACCGGCCAGATCTACTCCGGTGAAAGCCTGGCGCAGCTGGGGGCGCTGCTGCGGGAGAAAAGCGACCGGTACGGACGCACCATCTACCTGATATCCGACGAGCCATATCGCCGGATTGTGTTTGACGGCCGGCAGGTTCCGGCCGTCTTTCCGCACTATGAGGACAGCATTATCGCAACGTCTTACTCCAAGGACCTTTCCATACCCGGCGAACGGATCGGCTATGTGGCCGTCAATCCAAAAGCCGCTCACCGGCAGCAGCTGCTGGACGCCATGGCGCTGACCAACCGCATTCTGGGCTTTGTCAACGCGCCGGCGCTGATGCAGCGGGTGGTCGCCCGCGTGCAGGGAGCCAGTGTCGACAGCTCGGCATACCAGCGCAAGCGGGATTTGCTCTGCAGCGGTCTGGCCGACGCCGGCTATGATTTCGTCACCCCGCCGGGGGCGTTTTACCTGTTTCCGCGCACACCGATCCCAGACGATGTGGCCTTTGTGAAGGATTTGCAGGAGGAGTTAATCCTGACGGTGCCCGGCAGCGGATTTCACGGTCCCGGGCACTTCCGGATCTCCTTTTGTGTGGAGGACGAGGTAATCACCCGCGCTTTGCCGGGGTTCAAGAAAGTGATGGCTAGTTACAAGTAGCCACGGGGGTGAACCTGGATTGTGCCGCGACAGATAGGAATCGATTCGCTTCGGATGGAGCCTTGATAACGGTAAGGTGAAAAGCAATCCGTCATACCGATGGATATTCACCCGGTCGAATAAAGGTATCCCCTCAAATTGTCATCCCGGTTTCGGCAAATTTCGCAATCTCTTCCAGCGGTATCACGGATATGTTTTCGTCGAGGGTGTATTTCTGATCACCGGGATATACGACCCACAGATGCTCCAGTCCCAGATCCTCGATGGCGATGTGCATCGAGCGCTTTCGTCCGGGAGCATCCGTGAATTTGAATTCAAAACCATGCCGTTTCCCGCCGATCGTCACCATGAGATCGAGTTCCGCACCGGCGTGTGTCGCCCAGAAATACGCATCTCTGGTATGTAAAACATGGATCACATGCTCCAGCGCAAAACCCTCCCATGAAGCACCAATTTTGGGATGCCCCTGCAAGTCGGCCAGGGTCGAAATCTGCAGCAGGCTGTGAAACAGACCACTGTCGCGGATATATATTTTGGGCGCTTTGACCTGACGTTTTTTCAGGTTTTCAAACCATGGCGGCAACACCCGAACCATGTAGGCGCCGGCAAGGATGTCGAGATATCGTCGCGCTGTATTCTCGGCAGTGCCGAGAGCCCTGGCAAACTCCGCCGCATTCCAAACCTGCCCATGGTAATGGGCTACCATTGTCCAGAATCGCCGAAGGGTTTCCGCAGCAATGGTGATACCAAGCTGGGGGATGTCTCTTTCAAGAAACGTTCGGATGAAGCCTTCGCGCCATTGCATACTGTCAGACTCTGAATCGGCCAGAAAGGCTCTGGGCAAACCGCCCCTTATCCACAGTCGATCGCGATGCAGCCGCCCGACTTCCCAAAGTTGAAAGCCTGCCAGATCCACGAATCCGATCCTTCCGGCCAGAGATTCCGAAACACCCCTGACCAAATATGGAGATGCCGATCCCAACAACAGGAATCGGGCGCTCCGATCAGGTCGGTCGATAAGTACCCGCAGAACCTCAAACAACTCCGGTTTTCTTTGAACCTCGTCTATAATCACCAGGCCGGAGAGATCCTTCAACGCCTGCAGGGGAGCCGAAAGACGCTGGATATCAACGGGGTTTTCCAGGTCAAAAAATGTGGACAGCTCCTGTTCAGCGATGAGCCGGGCCAGCGTAGTCTTACCGCACTGCCGCGGTCCGAGCAGGGCGGTGGCCGGGTGTATCTGAAACGAGGCTTCGATTAGACGGATGGGTTCGGGTCTGGGAACCATGCGATCATAATAATCCTTGAAAATCACTATGTCAACTAATGATTTTCAATGAATATATGACACTAGTTGGTTTTTGAATCCGATAGAGCTCTGGGAGCCCAGATTGTTCTGGGACAATGGGGGATATTCGGCTGCACGAAGACGAAATACACTATCACCCGTCGGTTCAGCTGGCATTCCTGTTCGGCTGGCTGATGATCTTCGCCATCAGGCAGGCATCCGAATTATTTTAAACAATCAACAAAGGGCAAGGGGCTTCAGGCCATTGTGAAAATCTCGGCTATGTCTATGACGAGAAGGAATGAATGCACCGCCGGGGATCTAATAGATTCGCCGTGGGCGCACGGCAATGGCTCGGCCGCCGTCGGCCGGAGGATATCCGGGCCAGCCTTCACCGCCGTAGCTGAAGCTGAACAACCATCTGGAAGAGGAATCCTGGGTGTGGCCGGCCCATATCCAGAACCCCGAATTGTACAGCAGGTAGGTTATGTTGCTCACCCCGTCACCAATGTGGTACAGCGCCTTCAATTCTTTTCGGTTCGGCATGCGCCATCCACCGCCGAGCGCATCGAGTCCGGTTACCCAGGTGTTGGCCTGCTGCCAGCTCATACCCTGATCCGGCCCCGCATACCACTCTAATCCGGTTTCGGTATCGTACACCAGGTTGTTGTCATATCGCACCAGGTGCCGGTCGGTGTATACCACCTCTGCGCTGGTTGCGGGATCGACGATTGCCGTCAAAATAAAGACGTGCAAACCGACAGCCACTGTTATGATCCGAGAACGGTTCATGTTTTTTCTTGCTCCTGGTTAGTTAAACGGAGGTATTGGCGAATGGAATGCCGGCGGCGGGGATTTTCCGTGTCGTGCAAAAAGGTTGGCAGGTATGAAACCAATGAACATCCAACCGTCGCTGCCCTGCACCAATAGCCTTTATATTCGGATCTTGCTCTCACGATTTAAACGTAGGGATGTCTTTGCATAATTCAATGCTTGTCCACGGATTGACCATCAATCAGATTGGCGATGTTCTTTAATCTCTTTCCGTTCTCGCCGGCAGCGGCAGACGCCATCGTGACCCATTCGATCCGGAAAAACCGGGCCGTTCCCGGATAAAAAGCCCATCCTATGATATCAGGCCGTCACTCATGGTCATCTACTCGGTGTGACCGCGGGCGCCGGTGAATGCCAGGGCCATGAATTCGGGTGGCCATATCCTTGTAAATTTGATAAATGATATTGGAGTGAATACGGAGTGCACGCTGGGCGATCATCCCCTTTGAATCAGCAGCGGGACTTTGCTATCCATCCCTGTCGTCAATAAGGAACGCCATGAGCCAATACAAGATTCACCCCATCGTAATGGGCACAAAGATTTTCGACAAAACCATGATGACATATCAACACGGTTACGGCCAGCAGTACGCTATTCCGATAGTTTGCTGGTACCTGCAAGGGCCCGGCGCTAAGATCCTGGTTGATACCGGTGAGATGAGACCGATCCAATCCGAGAGCAGAGAAGCCGCCATTGGAGGAAGGATCTACACCTTCGAACAAGGCCTTGAGCGCTTCGGCCTCCAACCGGAAGACATCGACATTGTGATTCACACCCACCTGCACAACGACCATTGCGAAAACGACTACAAGTGCTCCAACGCGGCTATCTATGCCCATGAAAAGGAGCTGGAAAACATTCACGATCCGCACCCCTTGGACTTTCGCTACCTGGAGGACTACATCCTGGACGTGGAGGAAAGCGGCCAGGTGCGGCCCGTAAACCGGGACCGTGAGATCGTCCCCGGCATACGGATGATCCACACGCCCGCACATACCAGTGGTGGGATGTCGGTGGCGGTGGACACCGCAGAAGGAACTGCGGTGATCACCGGGTTTTGCGTTATCGAGGAAAACTTTTTCCCGCCACCGGAGATCCGGGGTATGGAAATGGAGGTCATTCCCCCGGGAACCCATGTAAACGCTTATGAGGCCTACGACATCCTGGTGAAGGTGAAGGAGATGGCCGATGTGCTCATTCCCTTGCACGAACCACGATTTGCGGGAGTCGACACCATCGGCTGATCCCGGCGTCCACGGTTGCCTGCCGGCAAGACGCCGGATCCTCGCGAAAACGGGGCCGGTGGATGGGGTTAAAACGAGCGAAAAGCAGGGAGGATATTACATCACTTCACGATTACCCATGCGTTTGAAATCGTTTACATGGGCAGATTTCTTTTATCTCTCAGCGGCAGGTTCCCACAGCGCAAGGTCACTGCAAACCGTTTTGACGGAACGATCCGGTTTATCCCCGGTTGGAAAAGGTTGAATCAGATGATGGCGGCATGCCCGGCCCCTTGCGGGGCACGCTGCGCTCGTTACCGTATGTCCACGCCCCGGCGACAGCTTCTGCAAAGCCGATGGCCAGCACCACGATTGCGACAACCCAGAGCGTTACCTGGCCTCGCATCGGAATATTGAGATGACCGGAGACAAGCCATGCCACAAGTGCGCCGGCTCCGCAGAAATTGATGACATTGGCGCCACCTAAACCCAGGCCATGTATCCCACTGCCGGCACCCCAGAGCTCAAGAAAAAGCGCAATACCGATTCCAAAGATTACCGCACCAAGGATGCTTGTATAAAAATAGGTGCCGGCCGGTGGAAGACCAAAAACTGACAACGTTTCGGCCGGAAAAAGCAGAAGCAGCAGACCCAGCAATAGGTTTACGGCCCCATCAATAGCAAGCAGGACTTTGTGCTTGGTCTTCATGTCTTCTTCCTTAAAAAGCCGCACCTGTTGTGAAACGAAGGGACGGGGTACCCGTCGGCTCCCCACGTGCCCTTCGCAGTTTTTCAGTTCTCCATTGCTTGAAACGTTTTCATGAATTTGCGGTCGAGATAGTCCTTGATGACAAAGGCCAGACGGCCGCCAAACAGCAGTCGCCATTTGTGGAATATGCCGGTACCGTCACCCAGGTTGAAGATCAGCAGATAGGCGCCGCCGGGAACAAACGGCTGGAGCTGCCCGCCATCAAGAGTCGCCATCAGGTTATGAAAAATAACCGGATTTTGGCGCACGGCATATACTCCGACCTTGTCCAGGGGTGCTTCTTTGAAATAAATGCAGTCGCCCCCGCCGAAGATGTTGTCGTTTGCAACGCTTTGCAGGTAGCGGTTGACCAGAAGCCCCCCTTCCGGGCCGACTGGCAGCCCGGAGGCGGTGAAAACCGGATTCGGTGTTACGCCGATGGCAACGAAAATGATGTCCAGGTCATGGGTTTTCCCGGATGCTTCGGTCACCTGACCGGTTCTGATATTATCGACAGTGCAGCCTTCCACCATCTCAATTCCGCGGCGGTTCAGAGAGGCCAGGGCTTTGGCGCGCACACCGTCGGGGTGATGGGGCATGATCGTTTCGCTTGTCAGGATTTTGATGGCAGCCGGCTGCATCCCCGGTTCGCGGGTCAACCGCCAGAGGTTACCCGCGATTTCCACCGCCGAGGGTCCACCGCCGATGATCCCGATGGAAATCTTTTCCCGGCGGCCCAGCTGAAGAATTCGTTCTTGCGCCGCCAGCAGTCTTTCGATCGGTTTGACCAGATAGATGTTCGCCAAATCACCCTCGATAACATCCGTCGGTACGTGACTTCCCAGATTGCACGATAGCACGTCATAGGGCAGGCTGCCGCCCGAATTTAGGTGCACGAGTTGCGATGCGGCATCGATTCTAACGATCTTGCCCAGGACAAAGTTGCCGCCCTTTTTTTCTACCACATGCTTGGTCGCAAAACGAACCTCTTCCGGCTTGTAGGTTTTCCCCAGCATACCGGGCCCCATCCCGGAATAGTAATGATGTTCGGATGGCCCGATGACCGTGACGCTGTGGCCTTTTTCGACAAACTGATCAAGGTTCGCCAGGGTGACCATGTGGGCGTGTCCGCCCCCGGCAATAACGAGTTTCTTTTTCATCTTTCCTCTGCTTTCCAAACCAACCGTTAAAACGACTTTGCAATCTGCGACAGGGCAGGGCGCCTTGCCCTACAGGTTTTCAAACAGCTTGCCCAGTTGCTCCAGATGCGATCGTTCTTCGTTTGCGATCTGCATCAGTGCGTTTTTATTCGCCTCGGTCCCGGCTCTCTCGGCTGCGCGCTGGTAAAGATCGAGCGCCTGGGCTTCGATTGCCATGGCCAGGGAAATGACTTCTGCGGGGATATCCAGATCCGCCTGATACAGATTCAGGTATTCTTCGGTGGTCAGCCCTCCCTCCATGGCTGAGACCACCATGCTTTTCGCAAATTCATCCCGGCTGACCGATGTGCCGGATACCTTCAAATATTCTTTGAAAATCCGATCCTGGTGTTTGACTTCGATGGTGGAAAGGGTTTCAAACAGCTTGCGTGCATTTTCGTCTTTGACCCTGGAAGCCATCGAGACGTAAAACTCCCGCAAGCCCTCTTCGAGGGAATACGCCACCATAAGGGTCTCTTCCGGTGATTCTTTCCCCGAAAACAAATCCAATCCCTGTTCTTCCAGGCCGATGGCTTTTTCGCTTTTCCAGGCCTTGATCCCTCCGGTCAGGTTCATTACTTCTGCAAATCCTTTTGCGACCAACATCTGGGCCGCGACCCGACTGCGCCCCCCGATGGCGCAATAAACGATGGTTGGTCTACCGGCGTCTATTTCCGTGATGCGATCTCCCAAGTTGGGCAGTGGGATCAATTTTGCCCCGGGAATGTGTTCGGATTCATATTCGGCCGGTTGTCGTACGTCCAGCAGCGTAAATGCATCTCCGGATGTACGGCCCATGTAGTCTTTGGCCTCTTGCGGGCCAAAGGATTTGACGGGTGTGAAGAATTGTTTCCAGCGCATGGTTTCGATCCTTTCTGAAGGTGAAATGTGCAAAACGGCTGGGCCAGGTTTATAAACTCTTTCCGCCCTTATCCGGTTGTCTGTCAATGCTCCTGAGTTCCTTGCTCATGACATCTTCGACTTGTTTGCGTTGTACCTCAAAATCAGCCGTTGCTTTTGGCTTAAACAGATGGATGGGTGTGTCGAAACGCAAATGCACTTTGGCGAAAGGCTTCGGGATAAAAAACTGATCCCAGCTGTTGAAAAACCAGGCACGATCCGCGGCAGCATAGCAAGGAACGATCACGGCATCAGCCTCTATGGCCAGCTGAATTGCGCCGGGTTTTACCTTGCCGGCAGGTCCGCGCGGGCCATCCATAATGTGGGCAGCGAGCCCGCATGCTCGCAGGCGTTGAATCATTTCTCTCAACGCGATCTTTCCACCTCGTGATGAGCTTCCCCGCACCGGATGCCAGCCGCTGAGCCGGGCGATTCCGGCGATGATCTCACCGTCGCTGCTTTTGCTGATCATCAATGCAGGGTTGTATCTTTCATACTTTTTAAAATGGCGGATTGCCGCGAAGAACTGCTGATGCCACGCACAAATCAACACCCGCCCGCCACTGCTGACATGGTTTTTCCATGTATCTTCATTTTCAACTACCACCCGGAAGGTCCAGGAATACAGACGGATCAGGTAGTACAGCATGAATTGAAACCATGAAAAAGTTATGACTTTTTTTATAGTTTTCATTTGATGGTCACGTATCCACCCTAAGTTTAGCGAAAGGCTCTGACGCTGAGTCAGATCCATTGAAAAAGGGCCGGATCCGGGCAGGGCACCGGTCGGCGGCCATATCGGATCGGACATGCCCTGGTGAGTAGCGGCGCCACTCAAATACCCGAGATACAGAATCAAACAATACCGTCGCAGATGGGGCTGGTCCATCGCATCTTTTCGATGCGAAAAGGGGAACGGGAGCGCAACGGCAGGCGCCGATCGAAGCTGCGAGCCCGCGGAGTCTTCAATATCGATAGCCCCATCTGCTGATCAGCCACATCCGGGTGTAGACCGATAACATGCCGGAACGAACCCGTCCGGCAGTCCTTTCCATGTGGTTCCTTTTCACGATCAGATGAAAAAGTACGAATAGCGTAACGATAAGGAATGCAAGCAAGAGGTGAGAAACAATGTGGTTGGCAACCCGTTGACGCGGCTCGCTGAATTTTCGGCCGGCTTCGAGTCGCCAGGCCTGACTGAACTCATCGGTGAGATTTCTCACCGATTCAGCCGGGGGTATCATGTCCCAGGCATACGCCGACTGGACCGCGCTGCAAGATACCAATAAGGAAAAAAGGATACGGATCCATCGCCCCTTGTTTTTCGTCAGCACGGCAGCCTCCTTATCGTTAGGTACAAATGGAAAATCCCCTGTCCGCAAAAGATTCGGGACCGGTTGTCCCTTTCCATGTCACTCCGTGATCTAAAAGATAAATGGGATGTTCTCATAATATTAATTTACCATTTTGTGTCAATAGCTTGATGGATATCAAT
>JAHEIV010000474.1 GCA_024639205.1 Deltaproteobacteria bacterium
GCCCGCCAGCAGTATAATTGGATATCGCCGCATCATTTTGCACCCCCTTTTCGGACCTCGAAAAGCTTCAGGGATTTTCCCAGATCCAATGGATTGACACCGTTGGGCCCGTCGCTGGGAAGAATGATGGCATCCAGGCCCCGGTAAATGTCGGCCATCTTCAACCCGATCATTCTTTCGGCCCCCTGTCCGCTGAGTGCTTCATTTTTCAGCCGCACCTTTTCGGCCTCGGCCAGCTGTATCAGCAGATCCGCCTCGGCTTTGCGTTTGCGGGCGTAAAGGTCCTTTTCAGCCCGTTTCTGAGTGGCATACGCGCGGCCTTTTTCCAGTTCCACCGCGACGGCGGCGATGCCCTCCTGGGTGATTTTCTTCAGCGTGGCTTCTTCGATGGCCGCCCTTGCTTCTGCCTGGTTTTTGAAAACCAGCTGATCTTTCAGCTTTTTCTCTTCGATGTTGCGCTGAATCTCGTCACTGTATGTGAAATAGCGGACCAGGACCTGATCCACCCGAATTCCCTTGGGATTCAGATTCTCGTTCAGCATCCGCTTGGCCAGCTCTGTTTTTTCGACCCGTAACGGGCTGTTGTAGAATTCTTCGGTGGTCAACTCACCCATGGCATCCTTCAGCCGGGGTTCGGCCTGGGGAACGATACCGTTGCTGATAAAGAGTCTGCCCGGACCGATGATGGTAAAAACCTTGTAGGGATCGACGATTCGGTACAAAATCGACACGTCCACGTCGACATAGAATCCGTCGGACGTCTGTATGTGGGCAGCCTTTTCGATTTGGGCAAATGTTGCCGCGGTTCCCGGGTGATTGGTCAACTCCAGGACCTGCACGTCTTTGGGTATGCGGTACATCTCCTCCATGCCGAAGGGCAAAACCAGATGTAATCCCGGCGAGTAAATTTCTTCGTGAACTCCGCGCTTGAGTCCGATTCGAACGACCTTGATGCCGAACTCGTCTGGTTGGACATATCGCAGGAAGAAAACCGACGCTCCCAGCAGAACGAGGACCAGCAGTAACAGCAGATAAAGCCGCTTTTTACCGGTTGCCTTCTTTGCGGCCGGTCTCGAGTCGGATGGGGGTGGTGTCTGTGCCTTTTCCTGATCTTCGGACGGCTGATCTGTCATCGTTGAGGCCTCCTTGTTTGGAATCCCGGCTTTGCGCCATATCGCAGGGCATGTTGCAAAGCGTTTCAGCCCTGATTGCCGGGCGCTGCGGGGGGCTGGCGGTTGGTAGACCCGGCAATGCGGCACCAACTATAGGATATTTGAAACGGTTTGTGCAACGGTTTTTCAGTGATTTACGGTATCGAGTCGCCGGGTCGGTGTTTGACCGCCAGCATGGTGATGTCATCGAACTGCTCGGCACTGCCGATGTGGGCGTGTACATCGGAAGAAATCCGTTCCAGCAGTTGCCCCACCGAATGGAAACCGCTCTCGAGCAGGCTTCTCAGTTTCTTATCCGTGAAAAAAGAGCCGTCGGCGGCACGGGCCTCGACAACGCCGTCCGTGTAGCCGTACAGTATTTCGCCGGGAGCAATGTGGGTTGTCCCAAAATCGATTTTTGCATCGGGCTGTACGCCGATCGCCGGTCCTGTGGGCTCCAGCTGTTCACGGATGCCGCCGGCTGGGTGGAGGATAAAAAGGGGGTCATGGCCCCCGTTGACATAAATCAGCTCTCCGGTCTGCGGCACGAGGACTCCATAAAAAATGGTGGCGAACATCGCCAGATCTCCGTGGTTTTGGGCGATGTAGTCGTTGGTAAGCTGAATGGTCTTCAGTGCATCGTTGGGGGAATGAAACGGATCCGCGATGTTGTCGGTGGGCAACCGCTTTGAGGATGGTTGATCGACAGTCGGGCAAACCAATCCCTCCAGAGCGGTCTGACCGGAAAAAATGCGGATCAGACTTCGAAACAGCGCCATGAAAAGCGCCGCCCCGACCCCCTTGTCGCACACATCGGCGATTACCAGCCCAATGGAACCATCGGGCAGATCGAAGAGGTCATAAAAGTCACCGGAGACCTGACGCGCAGGCCGGAAAAAGGCAGAAAATTCCCATCCCGGTCTCCGGGGCAGCACGGGGGGTAAAAAATGGGTTTGCATTTCCCGGCCTTTTTCCAGCTCATTGTCGAGCGCGCGACTGGTTGCCTCGACTTGCCGAAAGCTCTTCTGCAGAGCGGCTTCCGCTTTTTTTCGTTCGCTGACGGCATCGGAAATTTGCCGGTACATCTGATGGAAGGCGCCGATCACCTCACCGAGTTCATCCTGCCGATGGGTCGCACCGGAGTGAAAATCGGGTGTCGGCTGATCCTGGCTGATTGCATTCCCGGCCTTCAAGAGATCTCCGCGCAACCGGAGAATGGGTTTGACAACGATCGGCCCCAGGGCCAACCAGGCCCCGGCGGTGACAAATATGGAAATAATCACTATCAGACCGGCGATCCTCAGGATGAAGGAGAGCAGTTCCTGGTTCACCGGGGTCGCATCCTGGCGCAGAACCAGAACATATGGTTTTTGCAGGTCTTTTTGCAACCAGGCGGAATCGTAACGTTTGCCATCGGAACTGCGGAAGTTGACCATCCCCCCGGAGGTCGCTCCGGCAAAGGTGAGCTCCGGCTGCTCTCCAAATTGGGTCACCTGCTGACCGCTGGAGTTAAATACACTTCCGCCGACGATGTTCGAGCAGCCCTGCAGCTGCTGAATGTGGCGTAGCCAATCGGGCTCGAAATCGACAGAGCCGCCGATGGCGACGATGACATCCACCTGGGCCGAAACGACCATCTGAAGCTGGTCCAAAAGCTCTTGCTCTCGCCTCAGGTATGAAGGAACCAGGATAATCGTTT
>JAHEIV010000475.1 GCA_024639205.1 Deltaproteobacteria bacterium
TCGGAACCGTCATCACCGGTTCTCTGCTGTCCGGTCAGGTGCGCGTCGGCGACACCATCATGATTTACCCCGGCAAAATCACCTCCAAGGTCCGCGGTGTGCAGGTCCACAACCAAAGCGTGCAGCAGGCCCTGGCCGGCCAGCGAACAGCCATCAACTTCCAGGGACTGGAGAAAGCGTCCATTGCACGCGGTGAGACACTGGCTTTCCCGGGGGCATTGAATCCCAGCTATATGGTCGATGTTTCCCTGCTCTTTTTGAAAAGCAACAAAAAGGCCTTGAAAAACCGGACCCGGGTGCGGCTGCATACCGGCACCAGCGAGACCCTGGGCAACCTCATTTTGCTGGATCGGGAAGAAATCAAACCGGGAGAGAATACGGTCGCCCAGCTGCGCCTGGATGCCCCGGTGTCACTGGTTAAGGACGATAGGTACGTAATCCGCAGCTACTCGCCGGTGCGCACCATCGGTGGCGGGACGGTGCTCAACCCCATGCCACCGAAGCACAAACGCTTCCGGCAAGAACTCATCGATGGGCTCAGCTGTATCGATGCGCTTTCGCCCGAAGAGCTCGTGGCATTTTGCGTGGATCGATCCGGTTACCAGGGCGTCACTTTCAACGACCTGGTGGTGATGACCAATATCGTCGACAAGTCGCTCGAGCAGCAGATCCAGGCACTGCTTTCCAAAAAACAGCTCATCCAGGTAGACAAGGACAGCCGCCTGTTCATCCATGCCAACAGTTTCGATGCACTCAAGCAGAACCTGCGTCAAACCCTGCAAACCTATCACAAGGCCAATCCGCTGCGCATCGGGATTCAAAAAGAAGAACTGCGGTCCAAAATACCGTCCACCCTGAATGCCAAGATCTTCACCCTGCTGATCAATCAGATGATCAAAGATGAAGATATCGCTGCTGAGGAGGACACGGTGCGCCTGTTTGCGCATAAAATCTCCCTGGGTGCAGACCAGGAGAGCATCCGCAAACGTATACTTTCGGAATACAGCCAAAGCGGTCTCCAGCCGCCCTGGTTCAAGGAGCTACGCTCGGAGCTGAAAGCCGAACCGGCCCGCGCCGCCGACGTCCTGCGCCTGCTGGTTGAAGAAGGTCAGCTGGTGAAGGTCAAGGAGGATCTGTACTTTGCAGCCGGTGTGGTCAAGGACCTGCAGGAGCGTCTGGTGGATTTTATAACCCGCAACGGGGAGATTTCCACCCCCCAGTTCAAGGAGATGACCGGCGTTTCACGCAAATACGTTATCCCGCTGATCGAATACTTCGACGCCCGCAACGTAACCATCCGCATCGGGGATATTCGCAAACTGCGCAAAAGCACTTGATATCGCTGCCGGCCGACCACCGGCCATCGACACGACACCGCTTTGCGCCCCCGGGTGCGGCGGTTATCGCTCTTTTTTTTTGTGCGGGATTAGTTGATCAAACCGACAAACTCGGCGGCGATGGTGTCCAGCAAAAGCATTCCCCGGCCGGTGAGTGCGATGCGGCCGCCACCGGATGTGAGATATCCCTCGGACTCAAATCGACGGATGGCATCGCCAAAGAGCGCTTCGACACTCACGCCGAAGCGGTCGGCAAACCGGGCGCCGTCGATCCCATCTGCACGGCGAAGGCCTAAAAAAACCGTCTCGGTGATCATCTGCCTGCGCTCCAGTTGCTCCCTGCCGTCGATCGGCAGGCGGTCGCTTCCCAAATCGGCAATATAGGCAGCCACGTCCTTTTTGTTCCAGTAGCGCTCGGGTTCCACCCACGAGTGGGCGGAGGGTCCCAAGCCCAGGTAGGGTGCCGACGACCAGTACTTTTGATTGTGACGGGATCGCAAGGCCGTCGAGCGGGCAAAGTTGGACACCTCGTAACGGTGGTACCCGCAGTCGGCCAACCGATCGACGGTGAGCGCCATCATATCGGCCACGAGCTTTTCAGGGGGCTTTCGAAGGCGACCTTGCCGGAGATCCTGTGCCATCTTCGTGCCGGACTCGAAGGTCAGTGTGTAGCACGACAGGTGCTCGACACCCTGGTTGGCTGCCTGCTGCAGGTCTTTTTCCCACAGCTGCAGGGTTTGGTCCGGCAACGCGTAGATCAGATCCAGGCCCAGGTTATCGAATCCGGCTCGACGGGCCCATAAGATGGTATCGGTTGCCTGCTGCACATCGTGAATCCTGCCAAGCAGCGCGAGGTTTTCTGCCTGAAACGATTGCACCCCGATATTGAGACGATTAAAACCCATTTTCCGGTAAGCCGCCAGTTGATTGGCCGAAACGGTGCCGGGATTGACTTCCAGGGTGATTTCAGGATCGGGGGAGATATTGTACTTGTTTCGGACGGCGGCTAACATCCGCTGCAGGGATTCTGTGGTCAGCATCGAAGGCGTACCGCCGCCGAAGTAGATGGTGTCAAAGGCCTTTATCCGGTCGGCTGTCAGGTTGATTTCAACCATCAACGCTTCCACAAAATCCGATTGCAGGGAAAGATCGGACGTCGAGTAAAAATCGCAGTAGGGACACTTATTCCGGCAGAAGGGAACGTGGATGTACAGTCCGGCCGGTTCGTGGGATTTCAGGTTTTGCGCAGCAGGACTCATCGATAACTGTTCACCGTAACGCTGATCAGAAATATCGGGTTTGATGAAAGGTTTTTTCAACACCTGCAAAAAAACCGTTGTTGCAAGCTTTGGGAATCGTCATCCCGCCCGGCGGGAGCGACTGATCCGGAAAGCGCAAACCAAGGGTGTTGAAAACGCTTCTACTTTTTCTTATCCCAGCCGCCCAGCAGGTGCATGTGGATGTGAAAGATCCGCTGTCCCCCACCCCACTCTACATTGAACAGCAGTTT
>JAHEIV010000066.1 GCA_024639205.1 Deltaproteobacteria bacterium
CACCAGGGGCCGCCTGGATCACCTCTGGTCCGGTGGTTTTGGGACCGGAGAAGCGCTGATTTTCGGTTGCGTGGCGAGCTGGGTGGCGTTTTCCCTGATCGGCAAAAAGGTGCTGTCCGGTCTTACACCGTTGGTATCGGTTCTATATGCAGCTGCCATCGGCGCCTTCGCTCTTTTGTATCCCGCCATACGCGAGGGGATGCTCGTTCGTTTCGCCGGTTACACAATCAGCAGCTGGCTTGCCATTTTCTATCTCGGTTTTTTCGGAACCGCTCTCGGCTTCGTCTGGTATTACCAGGGCATAAAAGCGATCGGTCCCACCCGTGCCGGCCTGTTTATCAACTTCGTGCCCATCAGCGCCCTCGTGCTGGCGTTTGCAGTTCTTGGCGAGCCGGTCACCCCTTCGCTGTTTGTCGGCACGGCCCTGGTGATTTTCGGAGTGTATCTGACGAATCAAAAGAGAAGCGGGGGAACGGTTGGATCGCATTAGAATTTGAACCGCGAAAGCGAGCGCATTGCCCGCAGCTTGCTGTGGAGTTAGCGAGCGAAACTGAAACAGATCGAAAGCCCTTTCGGTCGAAGATTCCCTGCAGCTTGCTGCAGGGACTTCAATGTGAAACCGGTTAGCGGCAACCGGCCGCCGGTTGATACCGGCTATCCGTCTGCTCACCCATCGCAACCACCGGCCCGGCTTCAGTCTGCCAGATAGGATCGGATGAATCGGCGAACCGCCTCTTTTCCCCGGATTACGCCAAAATGACCTTCACAGAGGATATCGGCGTTCAGGCTCAACATCAGACGCAACGACTGCATGTAAGATTCGCGGTGCGAGAGAAGGGAAGGGTGCAACGGACCGTGAACATCCTGGCCGAAAAGAACCGTTTTTCCCGCCATCTCGACGGTGAAAACCAGTGAGCCCGGAGAATGCCCCGGGCAGTGCAGGGCCTGTATCTGACCGCTGCCGATGGTGATCGTTTCCGAAGGTCCGGTGAGCTTGCGGTCGATGACCAGCGGTTCCATGTGCGATCCGTACCAGGAGGCGGCCGTCACTTCACTGTCACCGGTTTCGAGATAGGCTGCATCGGCTGCGTGCGCAGCGATCCGGCACCCGAACTGATCCCTCAAAGCACCGGCGCCGCCGGCGTGATCAAAGTGGCAGTGAGTCAGCAACAGGTGCGAGATCTTTACACCGGACGGCAGGCACAGATGGATGTTTTCCACCAGTTGCCGGTGCCCCGGGCCGCAGCCGGCATCGATCAATGCCGCTCGATCTCCGAGCCGCAACAGGTACACGGTGGCATCTCCCGGTGCCGTCAAGCCCTCGCCGCCGACCTGCCAAAGGTTCTCGATAATTTTCATGACCTGGTTTCCCCGGGTTTATCGTCGCAGATAGCTGTTCAGCCCATCGTTGAACCTGACTAACTCCTTGTGCAGACTTGAATCAAGGAAAATAGTTGAAAATGGTTGATGTGAAGGTGGATTTTCAATATGACAGTTGCATTCGGCATTCTGCTTTGACAGGGTGCCGAAACCAACTGAAAGGAGAGCGGAAATGAAAAACGTCTGGCTGGGGGTAGGGTCCTTCATCTTGGTGGTTTGTGTTTTCATGTCGACAGGTATTTGCAGCGAGCCGGCGATCAGCGAGGCCACATCCGAGTGCCTGGATTGCCACGCGATCCAGCATCCCGGCATCGTCAAAGACTGGCAAGACAGCCGCCATTCCCGGATAACGCCGGGTCAGGCGATGAAGGTCAAGGGCCTCGGCCGAAAGGTGTCCAGCCGGTCTGTTCCGGAAAAGTTGTCCGGCACGGCCGTGGGGTGTGCCGAATGCCACCTGCTGCGCCCGGATAAGCATGCCGACACGTTCGACCACAACGGGTATAACGTGCACGTTGTGGTGAGCCCCGAGGACTGCGCCGTCTGCCACAGCGAAGAAAGGGCGCAGTATGCGAAAAACATCATGTCTCACGCACACAAGAACCTGGCCGGCAACGATCTTTATCGCCAGCTGAAAACGAGCATCATCGGCAAAACCCGCCGCAAAGGGAACACGCTGGAATACCTGCCTGCCGACGCGCTCACCGAAGCCGATTCCTGTTATTACTGTCACGGAACCCGACTTCGCGTTACCGGCACCCAGGTCCGGGATACCGAGCTGGCCGGTGAAATGGCGTTTCCGGTGATCGAGGGGTGGCCGAACCAGGGCGTCGGCCGCATCAACCTGGACGACTCCATGGGGTCCTGCTCGGCCTGCCACACCCGCCACACGTTTTCCATCGAGATTGCCCGCGGCCCTTATACCTGCAAGGAATGCCACGTGGGACCCGATGTACCGGCATTTCCGGTGTATTCAGCCAGCAAACACGGCAACATTCATGCATCCCTGGCCAAAGACTGGAACTTTACCAATGTGCCCTGGACCGTGGGGCAGGATTTCGGAGCCCCCACCTGTGCCACCTGCCACATCAGTCTTTTGGTCAATCCGGACGGCGAAGAAATCGTCTCCCGATCCCACCAGATGAACAACCGGCTGCCGTGGCGGATTTACGGCCTGATCTACGCCCACCCGCACCCGCTGTCACCGGATACCACCATCATCCGCAACAAGGACGGCCTGCCGCTTCCCACCGATATAAACGGCGGGTATGCCGCCAAATTCCTCATCGGCCCGGAAGAGATGAAACAGCGGACCGCCGAGATGCAGAAGGTGTGTGCCGGCTGCCACGATACCTCCTGGGTGACTGGGCACTGGAAGAAATTCGAACACGTGATCCAGGCCACCGATGCCGAGCTTCGCACCGCCACCGGATTGATGCAGGAAATTTGGAAACAGGGGTTGGCTGAAGGACTCGACCGGGGGAAAAATCCGTTCGACGAAGCGATTGAAAAAAAATGGCACCGGAACTGGCTCTTTTATGCCAATTCCATCCGCTTTACGTCGGCAATGGCCGGCGGAGGTGACTACGGGGTTTTTGCCGGCGGCCGCTACCAGTTGTCGATGGCCATCGCGGAAATGCAACAGTGGTATAACCTGCGGATGCAGATCGAGAAGCCAAAGTAAATCGGGTTGCCATTTGTTTAAGCAAGCAGCGTACCGGCCGTCGCTAAAGCGATCGGGAAAAGAGCAGAGACATTCCAGAGAGTGTGGTTTACCATGATGAGGGTATTCGTTTCCGTCGGAGCTTTCTTTTGTTTCCTGGGCGTGGTTGCAGGAGCCCTGGGCTCGCACGCCCTCAGGGGGCTGCTGGAGCAGTCCGGAGGCACCGGCAATTATCTTCTTGCAACCGATTACATGTTTTACCACGGGCTGGGCCTGATAGCTGCAGGTGTCCTCAAAGACAGGGGCTGCCCTGCGCCTGTTGATCTCGCCGGCTGGCTGTTTATTGCCGGATCGATTCTATTTCAGGGCAACCTGTACCTGATCGCCGTGGCGGAGGTGAGAACCATCCAGTCGATGACCCCGGTCGGCGGGCTCTGCCTGATGGCGGGTTGGCTCGCGCTTGCGATTGCCGCTGTCAGGCCCAAAACCAATGAACCGGTCTGAATGACCGCCCCATGGACTGCCGTCTTCTCGCCGCGGGTTTCTTTGTCGACAGAGTTCATCGAACCGTCGGTCAATGGAGGCGGTAGCCGTTACCCGTAGCGATTGAATGAGCATGAATTCTCCAGTTACCGAACAAAGTCTCCTGATCTTCGCACACCAGCTCACCCGCATCTATCCGATGGGCCGCACCGATGTCATCGGGATCAACCGGCTGGATCTGCAAATCACCACCGGTGAAATGGTGGTTCTGAAGGGAGACAGCGGCTCCGGGAAAAGCACCCTGCTTTCTCTGCTCGCAGGCCTCGATCGTCCAACCGGCGGGCAGCTGACCGTGGCGGGTGTCGACCTGGCAGCGGCAACCGAGTCGGTGTTGACGCGCTACAGGCGTTCGGTGATCGGCATGGTTTTTCAAAATTTCAATCTGCTTCCAACCCTGTCGGTGATGGAAAATGCCTGCCTGCCGGCACTGCTGGCCGGCCTTGCCCATCACCAGGCGATGGTCAGGGCCGAAGACCTGCTGCGGTGGTTGGGTCTCGATCATCGCAAGGACCATCTTCCGGCCCAGCTTTCCGGCGGCGAGATGCAGCGCACCGCCATTGCCAGGGCGCTGATTAACGAGCCGCAAATTATCCTGGCGGACGAGCCCACCGGCAACCTCGACAGCCGCAGCGGCGAGACAGTGATCGAGCTGCTGGCCGAATTAAATCGCAGCAGGCAAAGAACCGTCATCATCGCCACCCACAGCAACCTTGCCGACGCAACCGCCACCCGCCTTATTCGACTAAAAGACGGAGAAATCACCGGTCTGGCATGAAACCGATCGTATTATTCTTCAGACTATTCGTGTGGTTCAGCTGGCGCTATTTCATGAAGCACCGGGTGCGCGCGTTGATTGTGATTGCAGGGATCGCCCTGGGCGCGTCGGTATTTACCAGCGTGCGCCTTTCGATTCACGCCTCCCTGGAATCTTTTTCCCGAAGTATCGATTTGATCACCGGCAGATCCGATGCCGTGCTCAGTCTCCCGGGTGGGCGGGTACCGGAGGATATTCTGCCGGCAATTCTTCGGCAGCCGCAAGTGCGCCATGCATCGGCTCTGATGACCACATACGTGAAGACAACGGGCGACGACGCGGATTCGTTTCTGCTGATCGGATTCGATCCATTTTCCGATCGGCCCTTCCGCCGCTGGCAGGTGCAGCCCACCGACCTTGCGCAGGATTCGTCCTGGTTGGGGTTGATAACCGATCCCTTTACACTGCTGCTGAGCGAGGCCCTTGCTCGCCGTAACGGCTGGCAGGTTGGAGACAAGGTGACCCTGGTGCACGACAGGGAAAACACCGTGTTCCGGGTTCTCGGCGTGCTGAAACCGGAAGGCCTGGGGCTTGCGGAGGGCGGACAGGTGGCCCTGACCGATATGGCCACCTTCCAGGAGTTTTCCGGGCTGCCGGGAGTCGTGGATCGCATCGATCTGATGCTGACCCGGGCTGCATCGGATATTGATTTGGAGGCCTTGCGCCGGCAATTCGCAGATCTGTTGCCGCCCGGTGTGCAAATCACATCGCCTTCCGGAGCCAAGGAGTCCGGCCGGACCATGATTCGCGCTTATCAATTAAACCTGTCGGTTCTCAGCTTTGCCTCCCTGTTTGTGGGGATGTTTCTTGTGTACAGCCTGGTGGCGCTAAACGCAGCCTCCCGGCGTCACGAACTGGCGGTGATGCGGGCTACGGGTGCATCCGGCAATCTCATATTTGTACTGTTTCTGGCCGAAGGGGCCCTGCTGGGTGCGGGGGGATGGCTGGCGGCCATTCCGCTCTCTGCCCTGGTGGTGAAATACATGCTGCATGGCGTCAGTCAGACCATATCCACTTTATTTGTGCGCGTTCACGTGGACACCATCATCCTGGAACCCTGGGAGCTTCTGCTGTCATTTGCCGTTACGGTACTTATATCCTTGCTGGCCGCATTGCAGCCCGCCAGGGAAGCCATGCTCGTGGAGGCCGGCGAGGCGCTCACCACCTCGCGCCTGCAGCGCAGCCGGAAAGACACCATTGGGAAGCTGGCCGTGGTGAGTCTATTGCTGATCGCTGTCGCCGTGCCGCTGTCCCGTCTGCCGGGCTATGCGGGCATACCGCTGGCGGGCTATGTCGCCATCCTTTCTCTTTTCGCTGGATTTGCATTGCTGGCTCCATGGAGCCTGCAGCGATTCGGCGCAGCGCTCTCACCGAAGCTGCATCGCCTGGCCGGTGTGCCGGCTTATCTGGCCGGGCGTTACGTGCGTGACAGCGGCACCCGCACGGCCATCTCCGTGGGTGCCCTCATCACGGCGGTGTCGCTGTTTACTGCACTGGTCATCATGATTCACAGTTTCAGAGAAACGGTTCAGCTGTGGGTCTACCAGACGGTCAGCGGCGACCTGTTCGCTACCGGCAAGATGTCGGCCGTCAACCAGTTTCGGGACTCGATTCCCGACCGCGTACGCGAAGGGCTGCAGCAACTGACCGCCCCGGTGGAACCGGTGCACAGCCGTCGGTTTGTCTTGAAATCCGGAGATTTCAGCTATGAGCTCGACCTGCTGGACCTTGAAGCTTTTTTGCGTTACGGGCAGTTTATCTGGGTGGCCGGTGAACCTGCAACGGTCCAACCCCGCCTGATCGATGGAGAGGGAGTGCTGATATCCGAGGTCTTTGCCAATCGCACCGGTCTGGCGGTCGGCGACCGGTATCTGGCCCAGGTGCAGCAGTCGGTCGTCGATCTGCCGGTGCTGGGAATCGTGCGGGACTATCGGACCAAAGGTGGTGTCGTCTTTTACGACCGGTCCGCGTTTACCCGAAGCTATGTTGATCCTTCCTGGAGCACCGTGAGACTGTTTTTCCGCGAGCGACCGGAAAATCTCGAAACAGCCCTGGCAGCGCTTCGCCGGGAAATCATCGATCGCTGCGGCAGTCACCTGGATTTGATTGCCGGTGAGGAGTTGCGTGGCGCCATCCTTCGGGTTTTCGACGAAACCTTCGCCGTCACCTTCGTGTTGTTGCTGATCGCTTTGTCTATCGCCGCTCTGGGCATCACCACGACCCTGGCGGTGCAGGTGCTGGAGCGTTTAACGCAATTTAACACCCTGGTAGCCGTGGGAGCCGCCGTCAGGCAAATCCGCGCCACGGTTTTCTGGGAAGCGCTGCTGCTGATCGTGGCCGGTGAGATCGCCGGGCTCCTGTGCGGGTTTATGCTCTCTTATCTTCTTATCTTCGTGGTCAATGTACAATCGTTCGGTTGGACTTTCATATACAGCGTGAACTGGAAGGCGCTGGCAGCCTCCCTGCCGTTGATCGTCGGCACCGCACTGCTGGCGGCTCTGCCGGCCATCCGGCTGATTTTCAAACAGCCGCCGGCAATGCTTCTTCGGGATCGATAAAGATGCGGACAAAAAGATCGATAGCGGTTTTTAGAAACGGCTTCGAGTCGGGGCCGACAACAAAAGTGAGCCGTGGTGACGAGGTGCCGCCTGAAAATAAGCGTACTTCCGGTAAGCTGCGGTTTTGCGTGATCCTGCTGTATGTGGCTCTGTCTGCGGCGTCGAATTCGAATTTCGAAGCAGTTGCCCAGCAAAGCGATGCGGGCTATCTTGCCGTTACCGGCCCCTGCCAGCTGCAGTTTCCAACGGATCACGGCGCGCACCCCGGGTATCGCACGGAGTGGTGGTATTATACCGGCAACCTTCAGACCGACCGTGAGCGCAGCTTCGGTTTTCAATTGACCATCTTTCGCCGCCGGATCAGTCCGCCCGACGCACTGAAGACCTGGCCGGATTCGGCCTCCCGCTGGCGGACCCAGCAGATCTACCTGGGACACGCGGCCGTAACCGACATCGCCGGCGGGCGGCATATCTTCGCGGAATCCATCGCCCGCGGTGCCCTTGACCTGGCGGGAGTCCGGCAGTCCGACGGCCGCACGACCGTGTTTGTCAACAAATGGTCCATCGATATCCGACCCGACCTTCATCGGCTGCAGGCGACCGCACCGGATTTTTCCCTCGATCTTGAATTGCACCCTGTTAAACCGCCGGTGCTGCACGGTGATCGGGGATACAGCCGCAAAGGCGATGCCGCCGAGCGGGCCAGCTGTTACTACTCCTTCAGCCGGCTGCAGACGGCGGGCAGGGTTCAGATCGGGGAAATGCTTTTCGAGGTGAGCGGCAGCAGCTGGATGGACCACGAGTTCTCCACGGCGTCCCTGCAGCCCGGAATCGGTGGATGGGATTGGTTCAGTCTGCAGCTGGACGACGGCACGGACGTGATGATTTATCTTCTGCGGCAAGATGACGGAAACGTGCACCCTGCATCCAGCGGATCTTTGATTGATTCCGGCGGTGGTTCGATTCACCTGACCGCATCCGATTTTACGGTGGGCGTTCTGGATCACTGGGAAAGCCCGCAGTCCGAAACGACGTACCCTGCTGCCTGGGCGGTGAGGATCGATCGCGGTGCGATCGACATCACTGTCGGCGCCAGTCTGGCCGACCAGGAGCTGCAAACCGCCGCCACTACCGGCGTGACGTATTGGGAGGGAAGTGTTGACGTGTCTGGAACCGCAAAAGGGCGACCGGTGGCAGGAAAAGGGTATGTGGAGCTGACCGGCTATGCGGGAGCAGTGGAAGCGCTTCAATAGCAGCCGGCGGTATCCGGCCCTTCCGGTGCAAATGCCCGCTGTCGGACGCGCATGATCACGCCGGTTTGCTCGAGTCCGAACAGCTGAGCCGGTTTGTGTCGATCCGCTCGACCGGCGCAACGGATCAACCGGCCCAATGGGTGCAATCCTACCCCTGGTAAAGCACCGCCAGTATCGCAGCTTTGCCTTTTTGCGCCGAAATGTGGTGCGGGGTCGTCGACAGGTAATACACGCTGTCTCCCGGTTGCAGCTCAAATCCATCGTTGCCGATCTTCAGCTTGACCACGCCGTCCAGCACAAAGATGAACTCCTCTCCTTCGTGCACGGAGATCTCTTCTTCGGGATCTTCTTCCAGCTGGATGAGCAGGGCTTCCATGTTTCGGCCCTTTACCTCAGGAGCCAGCCCCATGTAAGTGTAAGCTTTTCGGCGGCCACGCTGCGAGGTGGAGCGGGAGACGATCTTGCGTTCGTCTTTGCGGGTGATGGAGTAGATCTTGTCCCCGACTCCGGAGACGATTCGACCAAAAGCGCTGTCCAACGCTTTCGACAGTTTGATGACCGTTCCCAACTGGGGTTGAACTTCATCTTTCTCGATGCGCTCCAGCAGGCCGACATCGAATCCGGTCAAATTCGACAGCTCTTCCCGGCTCAGTCCTTTTTCTTCTCGCAGGGATCGAATACGAGTGCCGATCTCTTCGACTCCCTCTTTCTCCGTTTCCGGAATGGCTCCGGTCAGATCTTCGAAAAAATCGACGTTGATATATGGCTTTGGGGGGTCCTGCGGCATGAGAATATCTCCTTTGTTGATGGATAAGGGTATCGATTGTCTGTATCGTCAACACGCTTTTTGACGGTCGATCATTTTACAAGGCGCCGATGTGCCTGGCAATGACAATCCGCTGAATCTCAGAAGTACCTTCGCCGATCTCTAACAGTTTCTGATCACGGTAAAATCGCTCCACATCGTATTCCTGCATCAAACCGTACCCGCCGTGCAGCTGGACTGCGTGGTTGACACATCGGTACATTACCTCCGAGCAGTAAAGCTTCGCCATGGCGGCCTCTTTGGAAAACGACAGGTTGTTGTCCCGCAACCAGCAGGCCCGGTAAAGGGTCAGTCGGGCGGCATCGATCTCGGTGGCCATGTCGGCCAACTTGAAAGCGTTCACCTGAAATTTGGAGATCGGCATTCCGAACTGCTCCCGCTGCCGGGTGTAGTTCAGCGCCAGATCGAAAGCGCCCTGTGCGCCTCCCAGTCCCATGGCACCGATGGACAGGCGACCGCCGTCGAGTGTTTTCATCATCTGATGAAACCCCTCCCCGCGAGGACCGAGCAGGTTTTCTTCCGGCACGCGGCAGTCTTCGAAATAAAGCTCACTGGTGTTGGAGGCGCGCCACATCATTTTGCCGTGCATCGGTTTGGCGGTGTAACCCGGTGTTCCGGATTCGACCAGGATACAAGACAATTCCGGTTTGCCGTCACGGCGCGCACCGGTGCGGCACATCACCGTGACACCGGCACTGATATCCGTCGATGCATTGGTGATGAAAATTTTGTTGCCGTTGATCACCCATTGGCCGCTGTCGAGCACCGCTGTGGTTTTCGACCCCATGGCATCCGAACCGGCGTTTGACTCGGTCAGACCGAAGCCCCAAAGGATTTCTCCACTGCAAAGTTTCGGAAGGTATTTCTGTTTCTGTTCTTCGCTGCCGAAATAATAAATGGGCCCGATACCCAAAGAGTTTTCGGCCGCCACCGTAGCTGCGTGTGAGCCGTCCACCCGGGCGATTTCCTCGGTGGCGATGATATAGGAGAGATAGTCCATGCCCTGTCCACCGTATTTTTCGGGCACATAGATACCGAACAGACCCAGCTGCGCCATTTTCTGCATGGTATCATAGGAGAATTCTTCTTTACGATCCAAGTCACAGGCCACGGGCCGGATCTCCTTTTCTGCGAAATTGCGCACAGATTCACGCAGGATTTCCTGCTCGGGAGAAAGGGTAAAATCCATCGGACCTCCTTGGAAAACTGCAGGACGGGTTCAGGTGCAGCCGGATCAAGCAACTGCCCCGGATGAAAAAGTGGAGAAAACCGGGAGCCTTTCGGCATGTGGATATTTTATAGGTGGAACGCCCCTGGTTGTCAATGACGGATAGTCGATCTGGGCCCGGCGTGTAATCTTACCGGTAGAGCGGTTCGCAGCGAAATACACCGATCGGTTTCAGTTGACGATCGATTGCACATGGCCATCAGGATGTTTATTATTTTCATAGCATGAGCTATAATTCCTTACGCTTGTATGAACAAATCGGGTCAATGATCGGCAGGAGGTGCCGCGTGAATTACATCAAGGCCATGCTTTTTGCGTTGCTT
>JAHEIV010000476.1 GCA_024639205.1 Deltaproteobacteria bacterium
GCTGCGTCATGATTTCCACTCCGGCCGGCGTGATCGCCACGCGGTTTTCATCGGCCTTGATCTCCTTTAACACTCCAACGATCATCGCATCCTCCTTTGGCTTGGCCGTGCGCCGTGTTGATCCTGAAAAGGCAGTAGTTCCCGGTTCCTTTTAAACCTTCCCAGTTTTTGGGCCGGCAATCAAGAGAAAAAACCACCCGCCCGAAAGGCGCTTGCATGCGATCTTTTGCGGCAGTATGGACATTTGACAACCCGGATGGTTTTTGCCATGGTGAGACCAGCTGCGCTCACGGCCATCCGGCAGCTGCGCTGTGAACGACACCGACCCGACGCCTGCAATCTTCTCGCTGCATCGAATCCTGACGCGCTGTTCTTGTTCTTTTATACGGCATGGCCTGAACGCCCATCGGATTGAGCCGGTATCCTCTGTTTATCGGAATGCACGCGGACCCAGCGGCAATCGTCCCGGCAGGTAACGTGGATCGGCTCCGATCGGAGAATCTGCAACCAAAGGAGGGTCACATGCGTAATCTGAGGACCAATTATGATACGTTGATTCGAATCTCCCGGGCCCTTTCAAAATCAAGAGAGCCGGAGGAGATCATCCGGATGACGGTGGAAAGTATCCGATCGGCGCTGGGCATCAAGGGATGCTCGTTGTTCCTGTTCAATCCCGGCACCAAGGAGCTGGAAGTCGCATCCTCGGCCGGTTTGAGCCCGGAGTACCTGAACAAAGGGACGGTCAGTGCCCTGCACTCCATCGCCGAGTCACTCAACGAAGGGCCGGTAGCGGTTTACGACGTCAGTGACGACCCGCGAATCCAGTACCCGGACGCAGCCACCAAAGAAGGTATCGCCTCCATTCTTTCCGTTCCGATCATGATCGGAGATGATGCCATCGGTGCGGTGCGGGTTTACACGAAAGAAAAGTGGGAGTTCACGCTCGATGATGTCAACTTCGTGCAGGCAATGGCCCAGATCGCGGGCATTCTCATCGAGATGACCCGGCTGTATCAGGGTCAAAGAGAGCACATAGAGGTTCTGGCTGCCGTGTGCGAATCACCGGCTCTGTAGTCCGGACAGCGCATGTTATTCACCGGTGCCCGATGGGCGAATATGGTGCGTCTCGGGGCGAGATCCGGATCAGCAGTCCTGCTGATCTTCTTTTCAACCGCCTGTGCGACCAAACCGCTGGATCCATGGACCGGGTTCATGCAATCGGTGCTGGAATCCGCAAGGGGCGCTGATGTCGATGCCCTGACCCGCGATCTGACCCTGTACCGATGGCAGGAGATCACCGAGTTTTACCGACAAGCCTCGGTGGTCGAGGTAACCCTGGACGCCGCCCGGCCCACCGAGGAAGAACTATATGCCGCCATGCGGCAGGACGTGCAGATGTTCGTCCGATCCTACAAAGATCTGTTTGACGGTCGGGCCGCTGCGTACAGCACCAAGCGGCTGAATATCGACGGCGTGGACTGTTATTCGGTGATCCTGTGGGTAGAGAAAGGCGGGAGTTACAGCGGTATACTCATTCATGCGGTCTGGAAACGACCGGCCGGCTTCAAGGTCCTGGAATGGGTCGACACGGCACCCGCCGCAGCGGAGGGAGTAAAGCTGTGGACAAAAAGGGCCCGTCTCAACGTCCCGGATCCGGGATCGCGGGTCTTTCCCGAGCGCATTGAATTCGAGCATGTATTACGGTGATGAGCCGACCTGTCCGGTAGCGGCGCGATGCGCACCTGTGTCGGGCGGGAACGATTGATCGACCTTCAGGGTGCAACAGCCGCTCAGGCGTTCGCAAATCCATGTCGCTGGGCGAGTTTCTGGAACATCTGGGCAAGGCCGACCCCGAGTGTGAAGATCGATCCGATGTCCAGATTGCTGTCCGCAGTGTCGTCGAAAAACAGGTTCAGACTCGATTGGAGCCCGTCCTCCGGTAGCCAGTAGCACACCATCAACGGCACCTTGGGGAGCGGATGCAACACCACTGCGATGTCCGACTCGAACTGCTTTTGCACCTGGTTTCCGTTAAAAATGTGCACCATGTCGTCGAAAAGACCGGTGTGAAGGTCAGCCACCCGCTTCATCGGTTCCTCGCATCGCTTCCGGAATAACGGATACCGTTCGGCACCGTCTTTGAGCTCCCGAAACGACACCCAGTTTCCAGTGACCGGGCGACCCTGACCATACAGCAGGTAGGTCAACAGCGGGACGGCCACCCAGGGATTGATGTGGATCCCTGTAAAGAGATTGCCGTCTGCATCGACGCTGAATTCTTTGCCGAGTACCTCGAGCGTCAACCGATTCCCAACCAAGCGGGCGCCGGCCCTTTCGGCCGCCTGCGCCAGATCGATGCCAAGGATCTCGGATTTCAACCGTTTCAGGTATTCATCCGGATTCTGCTCGGAATCGTCAGGGCTATCGGGATTCGCTTCATATCGCGCAACTATTCCCGGATCGAGCGTCGGGCACTCGCTCATCCGCCGCTGCCCGCGGAAGACCGCACCGGCAAAGGCCAGGCAGGTCTTTTCACCGCACTGCCGGCAATTGGACTTGTCCAGCAGCTGAAAGATCTCCATGGCGTGTTTCGGTTGCTGCATACGACAAAAGCCCTCCTGTTGTTGAGGTATCGGGTTTGATCATCTCTGGTGTGTGATCCGTTATGCGATCGATGCTGCCGTATGTCAAGCGATACCGGGCAAGTTCACGAGTCGCTGCAACAAACCGGCCGTCAGGGCGGCGGCAGCTCGCAGGGAAGACTCTCGTTTGCCGTGGGACACCGAAAGATCCACTAATTCATCCCTTCCCCGGAGATGCTTTTTCGGTCGGCGGCGCTGAATCCG
>JAHEIV010000477.1 GCA_024639205.1 Deltaproteobacteria bacterium
TGTAATAGGCCGCCAGGTTTTCATCGGCCAGCGCCCGGGTCCGGTCGACCTCGGCCGCCCGCCGGCCGCCGTCCAGAATCGGAGCGGTCAGGTTGGCCGCCAGACTCAGCAGCCAGTTGCTGAACAGCACATCGAAATCGCCCCGACCATACCGGGCCCTGGCCGTCAGGCTCAGAGCCGGTAGGCGTGCGGCCCGGGCAGCGGCAATCTGCCACTCGGCCGCTTGGAGTCGCAGTCCCGCGCCCCTCACGTCAGGACGGGCCGCCAGCAGATCGGCCGGTAGTCCCGTGGGCGGCAGGGCCGCGGGCTGCGGCAGCTTCGAGCGGGTAATGGAGAGTTCGGTCAGGGGCGGCCGGCCCAGTAGAACCGCCAGTTCGTGGCGCAGCAGCAGTTCATCTCTTTCAACGAGAGGGATCTCGGCCTTGACATTTTCCACGACCTGCTGCTGCTGGTAGACGTCCAAAGCCGATACCATTGCCATGCGAAAGCGGAGCTCGACTAGTTCCAGAAGCGTTTTATTGATCCTCAGCTGCTCTTCCAGAAGTTGTTTCTGCATGCGCTGGGAAATGATCTGAATCCAGCGGTTGGCCACCTCCGCGGCGATGGTGATGGCGGCTGTGTTGACGTCTTCGCGCGAGGCCGCGGTCTGAAGAAACGCCGATTCCCGTTGAGCCCGGATGCGTCCCCAAAGATCGACCTCGTAACCGGCAATCAACCCCAGGTTGAAGTCCTCGACCTCAATACTGCGGGAAGAACTGTCGATGAATTTCTCCTGCCCCACTATCGCATTTCCGGCGCCATCCAGCTGGGGGTAGAAATCGGCACCGGCCTGTACCGAGATGGCTCTGGCCTGGTTCAGCCTGGCCCAGGCTTCCTGCAAAGAAAAATTTCCGCTCAGTGCCGTCGAAACCAGGCGGTTGAGCTCCGGGTCGTTGAAACTCTCCCACCAGTGCTGTTCCGGTTCCGTTTCACCCGTGAACAGAGAGAATGTCTGGGGAAGATTCTCGGCCGGGGACGTTCGCATAGCCGGGGCAAACGGACTGCAGGCGGTGAGCATGATCCCGAAAAGGGTCAGCATGATGATGAGGCGATTGATCAACTGTTTATCGATTTCGGTTTCACCCGCAACGGTTTGATCTTTAGCCGATCCGTCCGGACGTCGTTGCCGCGCAATGTGCCATACGAACGGCCGCTTGCGCCTCACTCGGCGGCCGATGTCGGATCCTTTGTCGCGTGTCGATACCAAAGAGGAACCTCACAAAAAGGCAGCAGTTTTTTTCATTACAGCTCTAGTGTTCGCGTAATAATTAGTTCGCGATTTTAGGTGTTGAGGCGCCCAGCTAACAAGGCGTGTAACCGCAGGAATATCAAGTATATTCAGAGTGTTCGAAACGCAGCCAGGCGGGATACATCGGCGCCTAAGAGGTGACGTTTTTTTTCGCGAACCCTTAGAACTACAATACAATAATACATTTCGTTTTGTGGGTGCAAACAGTTTAACCCAATTCGAGCGTATAAGTTTGGCGTCGATCGATCGGTGGGTAATGGCGAAAGCGGCAATGATTATAGACCGGATATACGGCGTGTTTCGCAGGGTTTCACCTCGCAGTCCTGCATCTCCCGACGGATCATGTTGAACTCCTTTTCGTGGGAGAGAAATGCATCGACAACGTCGGGGTCGAAGTGGCGTCCCTTTTCACGAACGATGATCGCCACGGCCTCTTCGTGGGTATACGCTTTCTTGTAGCTGCGCCGGGAGGTGAGTGCATCGTAAACGTCGGCCAAGGCGACAATGCGCGTGGACAGCGGAATCGTTTCGCCGGACAGACCGGCCGGATAGCCGGAGCCGTCCCATTTTTCATGGTGGTGATAGGCGATTTGCTTACCGATCGTGAGAAATGATGGGCCTCGCACCTGGGATTCGGCCGCTTCGAGAACGTCGCCCCCCAGGATGCAATGGCTCTTGACCACCTCGAATTCGGCGCTGGTGAGCCGGTTCGGTTTGAGCAAAATCGCATCCGGGACACCGACCTTGCCGATATCGTGCAAAATGGCCGACAGGCTGATGTCGTCGAGATATTGGGGAGTGATATAGCCGCGGTAGGCCGGCTTGTGGGCCAGCTCCTTTGCGAGTATGCGGGTGTATTGGCAGATTCGCTCCAAGTGCTTACCGGTGCCCTTGTCGCGGAATTCCGCCAGCTTGGCGAGCCCCAAGATGGTGGCGGCCCTGGCCTGCCGCAGGTTTTCGTATGAGGACCGCAACTTGCTTTCCAGTTTTTTGCGCTTGCTGATGTCCCGAATCACCATCTGTATGCCCACGGCGCGCTCTTTGTCGCCGATAGGCCGGGCATTGCACTCCACATCGAGCACCTCGTCCTCCCGGGCTCTTACCCGGAACTGAAGACCCTTCAGATCGTTTCCCCCCTCGAGGCAAGCCTGCAGCCGATGTTCGACCCGCTGCGCATCATCCGGGTGCATAATGTTCCGGAAGACGGCAGGTCGGCCACTGTCGCCATTTGCAGCGCCAAGGGTTTCGTAAAAACGTGGGTTGGCTTTCAAAATCCGGCCCCGGCGATCGACGAGCAAGACCATGTCAACAATGTTTTCATAAAGCTCTCGGTAGCGCAGTTCGGACTCTTCTAGCGCCCTGGCCCGCTTGTCGACTTCGAGTTCGAGATTTTGCGCATGATAAGCCAGCTTGGCATTAAGGTTGCTCAACTCGATGCGCAAGGCAAATTCTGTTTTTCGGGCATTGGTTTCGGCGCTGCACTGCAACACGGATATCACGTACAGGAAGACGAAAAAAAAGTTGTAGCTGAAAAAGAGGTCCAGGCCGTCGGACG
>JAHEIV010000478.1 GCA_024639205.1 Deltaproteobacteria bacterium
AAACCGGCCTGCGGCACGAATCCAACGGTCGTGGCGGCGTCGACTCCAGGAGCACCAACACCGTCTATTTGAAGCCGTTGTTCGTTTTTTACCGGGAGATCGGCAAGCTCGGTTTGCTGGTGGCGCCCAAAGTGTGGTTGTACCTGAGCAACGATGATGAAACCAATCCGGATCTTTATCGCTACCGGGGGTATGCCGACTTGGAAATCAAGGCCGGGATGGCAGACAGCCTGGTGCTTCGGTCGGTCCTGGGGTGGGCCAAAGAGGGTGGTTCCGTGCAGATGGACCTGACCTATCCACTGCACCGGTTTTTGTTTGGAAACCTTAATCTCTACTTTCAGGTTCAATACGTCAACGCGCTGGCTGAAAGCCTGCTGAACTATCGGCAGCGAACCCGCGCCCTGCGATTCGGTTTTGCCATCATCCGTTGAAGAACCGCATTTTTTTCAAGGGTGAACCGGCCCCAAGGCGGCGCGTCCTTGTGCTGATATTCTACCGGCCGCAGCGCAAATGACCCGAAAGTCGATTCGCTGAAGCCGCAGAGGACCTTGTCAGCCACCGCCCGGGCTATCGGCCTGCTGAAACCGAACGGAGGATGTCCGGGCGATCGGTGATGATGCCGTCAACCCCCATTTCGATCATCCGACGCATTTCTGCATCGTCACCCGGCGCCCAGACAAACACGCTGAGTCCCAACCGGTGAGCCTCCTGCAGCGACGAGTAGGATATTTCCCTGTGGTGGGGCGCCCAATTGCGTCCGCCTGCTGCCTGGATCGCCTGCGGGACGGATCCCTTGAAATCGTCCACATCGATGGGAGCCGTCCAGGGCGAGGGACCCGGTTGCCCCCGCTGAATGTTTCTCACGCTGCCACCAAGCCGGGTAAGGTATACCGTCGGTATGTCCGGAGCTATTTTCTGCACGTGGTACAGGGCCCGCCAGTCAAATGAGAGAATGTGCACCCGCTTTGAGATCTTCTCCTGCCGTACAAGCGCGACAAGCGCATTTCCCACCGCTTCCGGAGCGCTGGATCGATATTTTGTTACCGGTGAGGTCTTGATCTCGATCCAAAGCTGCGGCTTGTGTTCGCTGCGGCTGTCGTTGAACAAGGAGATGACTTCCCTCAAAGCGGGAATGCGCTCGCCGTCGACCGCCTGTTGCGCCGGATATCGAAGGGCGTAAATCGACAACGGTTTCAGGCGACCGACATCGTAGGTTTTCAGTTCCGCAAGAGAGGCGCCATTGATGAAAACCTTCCCCCGCACCCAGCTGCCGTCAGGTTCCCGGGTGATATTCGGATTCAACCAATAATTGTGATACACCACGAGTTCCCCGTCGACACTGAGCTGAACATCCAATTCTACAGCGTCGACCTTGAGTTCTATCGCTTTTCTAAAAGCGGCCAGGGTGTTTTCCGGCGCCAGGCCGGCTGCGCCGCGATGGCCGATCACCCGAATCTTCCGAACAGAGTCGTCCGGCTGGATATTATCAGAGGCAGTCGCCGGGCCGGCGTGACCGGCCACAACTGCCATAAAGATGAAAAGGGTCATTGCGTTTCTCACTTTTTCCCGCTCCCGGTCCCTGATGTCACCGCTGCCTATCGGCATGCCGCTGGGTATCGACGGCTTGTTATCACAAAGGCAGTACATCAAAGCCAACATGCAGTCAACTGATCCGTTTGTCCACGGTCAGCTAAAAAAAATCAGGATAGAAAAAATCCGTTTGACTCCCCATTCGGGTTGCGCATATATAGATAAAGCAAGCGATCGATCTGCGGGTTGTTTGGCAGCGAGCGTTTGCGGTGCCGGCAATCCCATGGGGCAGGCAGCTGTCCGCGTCGGCAGGCGCACTCGATTCACATTTCCACTTACAGGTTCACTGTTCCAGCGAATTTCTAACCTTTATCTGCGTTTATTTCAGCATCCGGGAGCTGAACCGCGCCTGCGGTGGCGCCTGGATGGGATCCCGAAAGTTCGAAGCTTTCAACCGACAGGCTTTTGCCTGCCCAACGCATCATAATTAGAAAAAGGAGGAACCCGATGAAAAAAAACCGGTGGTTCGCGGCAGTGGTCTTTATTGCAGTGATCATTTTCCCGCTCAGCACCCTGGCGGAGCCCGTCACCATCAACTGGTGGCATGCCCACGGGGGAAGACTGGGTGAAAAAGTCAATTCCATCGCAGATGGATTCAATAAATCCCAGAACAACTACAAGGTCGTCGCCACTTACAAGGGGAGCTACCCCGATACCATGACGGCCGGCATAGCGGCATTTCGCTCGAAAAACCCGCCGCACATTCTGCAGGTATTCGAGGTGGGAACAGCCAGCATGATGGCTGCCAAAGGCGCCATCAAACCGGTTTACCAGGGGATGGCCGAATCAGGGCTCCCGTTTGACCCCAGAGCTTACCTGCCGACCGTGACGGGCTATTACACGACCCGGGATGGGAGGATGCTTTCCATGCCTTTTAACAGTTCTACGCCCGTTCTGTATTACAACAAGGACATGTTCGTTAAAGCCGGACTCGATCCGAACAAACCGCCCAGAACCTGGCCCGAGGTTGCTGCCTATGCGCGCAAACTCGTAAATGCGGGTGTCTGCAAGTACGGGTTTTCGACTGCCTGGATCTCCTGGATCCACATCGAGAACTTCAGCGCCTGGCACAACGTACCCATCGGCACCAAGGAAAATGGATTCGGCGGAACAGACACCACGTTCGTATTCAACAGCCCGGTGCACGTCAAGCATATCGGACAGCTGGCCAAGTGGCAAAAGGAGAAAATCTTCATATACGGCGGCCGCCGCAACCTGGGCAATGCAAAGTTTGCATCCGGTGAAGTGG
>JAHEIV010000067.1 GCA_024639205.1 Deltaproteobacteria bacterium
CGTTGAAAACCTGAAAGTGCTTGTCGCCGATCGGATCTCGACACTTTATCGCCAGCGAAAAACAACAGCTGCTGCGGTCGCCGAAATGCTGCGTGCCCTGGTCGACCAGAAGAGAGGAAACTACCTGTTGTTTTTTCCCTCCTACCGATACATGCAAATGGTCCACGACATTTTTCACGACCGATGTGCGGACCTGGATATCATCGTGCAAAGGCCCGAGATGAGCGAGGATGAAAGAAGCGCATTTCTGGTTCGCTTCGCACGGGAGAATTCGGATACGCTGGTAGGGTTTGCGGTGTCGGGCGGCATATTCGGTGAGGCAATTGATCTGGTGGGGGATCGGCTCTGCGGGGCAGCCATTGTCGGGGTTGGGCTTCCGGCCATCAGTCTTGAGCGTGAAGTGATACGAGAATATTACACGGAGCGAATCGATGCCGGGTTTGAGTTCGCCTACCTGTATCCGGGTATCAATCGGGTGCTGCAGGCAGCCGGTCGCGTCATACGTTCTGAGGACGACCGTGGGGCCGTTTTGCTGATTGACCGGCGTTTCGGGAACTACCGGTACCGTCGCTTGCTACCCCCGGAGTGGGACCCGGTCGCGATTTCCGGAGATGCGCATCTTATAGAACAGCTGCTGGAATTCTGGAACGCCGAGCGGTAATCACTCAACACCTTCCTTGCATGCAATTCAGCGGGGGAAATCGTGCATTTGGCGGTGCGGTTGTATTTTTATCTCGGAACGAACATCTTATCACATCAGCCGCTTTAGAGGGTTATCCGCTGCCTGCGACCGAATCGGCAGCCGGGACCCGATCGGTTTGAAAAACAGGAAAAAATCTTGTATGCTATTGGCTGCCGGCACCGATCAACTGTCCGTGCCGGGCGGCAAACCGGTAACGGGTGCCGATTTGATAAAATCCAAGGATTCATGCTTTTGGCAGGGGAATCCAAGATAGTGTAGGAAGATCGAAATGGTCCGCATATTTCTGGGAATTTTGGCATTTTCCCTCATTACTGCACCACCGCTTGCGGCGCAGGTATATCAATGGGTGGATGAAAATGGTGTGAAGCACTACAGCAACTCCCCCCCGCCGGAAGGCGCCGCCGATGTCCGAGAGTATAACGAAGTAAAGAGCGGGGTGCCGGCAGAAACACCCGGTGAAGGCGAGGAAGAGAGCGGCTCTGCGGTCGAAGCTGCCGGTGAGGAGGATGAAACCGCTGAACCGGAAGCGGTAGGCGATGGACCGGAATCCACCGCGCCTGGGACCGAGGACCCGGCTGACACTGAAGTAGAGGAGACTCCGGAAAACCCGACAACCGGTCGGGCAAAAGAGGACGAGCTCGTCGAGCAGGAAACAGATCGCCTGGAGGTCAAGATGGCGCAGTTGAACCGGCGGCTGGAGGAGGCGCAGACCGCCAGGGACAGGGGCTCGAGCTATGATGTCGAACAGTGGAATAAACAAATAGCACAGATCCAATCCGAAATCGAAAAAGAAAAGGGCCGGTCTGAAGCCCGGATTGAGCAAATTCGCAAGAAAACCGGATCGCAGCCGTAGCAAATCTATGGATCAACTCCAGTCATTCAGGGGCTGCGTTGCGGGTTGGTCAGTGATGTTCGCCGCCTGTCCGGCCATTGGATAGGGCCACCCATCACAACTGCACCAAGGAGGGAATCATGGCAGTAAAAATTCTGATAAAACGAAAAGTGCCGGCAGACAAAGCCAGGAATATGATTCCGCTTTTCCGGAAGATGAGGGCGCTTGCCACCAACCAGCCGGGTTACATATCCGGTGAAACGATGAAGCGGCTGGACGCCGCTGATGAATTCATGGTCATCAGCACCTGGCAAACTTCGGAAGACTGGGAGAAATGGCTCAAGAGCCCGGATAGGGAAGCGATTCAGAGCCAGATCGATGCGTTGCTGGGCGGTAAAACCGTCTATGAAGTCTATCATTACGGTTTTTCGGAGTAAGTCGTCACGGGATTTGGCGGTACGATAGTACAGGGAGCCGCAGCGGCAATCCGGTGAATCGGATTTGCTTTCGCTCCCCCTGCGCTTAGCGGTGCCCAGCCCGGACGGTTCAGCGGAAAACGTTGATGCATAAATTACTCAGGGAGGATCAATGCGCTTGTGGATTCGAGTGGCCGGGACGTCAGTGGTGATGGTCTGTCTGATTTGCGGCTCTGCGTCTGCCCAAACCTTGCGTGGAGATCAGCTGTTGATGATGCTCACCGATGACTCGACCAGCGGAATGCAGGCCAACGTCAATCGCTATCGAGCCATGGGCTACATTCAAGGCCTGCTCGATTCCTACACCGTATTCAGCACCCGGGACCCGAGCCTGGAGATATATTGCATGCCGAAGCAAGGTGTATCTTCTGCCCAGGCGCGCATTCTCATCGTCAAATGGCTCAAAGAAAATCCCAAGAGACTGCACGAACAGGCCCGGCTGCTGGTGTTTCATGCGTTGTCCGACGCCTTTCCATGCCGCAAACCGTCGGCAGATCGTAACACCGGCCAATCGGAGCAGGTTATCGTTCCGCGTCAAAAATGAAACGAACTCGTCTGATTACACTTTCTCTTTAGGAGGACTGCGTAATGTTAAAACGGTATCTTCTGATGGGGTTGGTTTTTTTATCCGCCGGCATCCTTTCCTGTGGGGGAAGCCAGTTAAAAGTGGAGCCGATCGCCAAAACTGAAAGTCCGGCCGAACTGATTCAAAAACTGGAAATGGATGTCAGCTCCGCTCGCCAGGACCAGGTCAATGTCCTGGCCCCGGCCTGGTTTGAAAAAAGCGAAGCCTCTTTGAAAGCTGCCAAAGAGAAGCTGCAAAGGGGAGAGGAATTGTCCGATATCCTCGAGTACGTCGCGGAAGGCAGGGCTCAGCTGCTAACTGCCAGAGACAAGTCTCAACTGGCAGGGTCTGTCCTTCCCAAGGCCATCCAGAATCGCAAACTGGCCCGGCAGGCCGGAGCCCCTTCGTTGGGAGAAGACTACGCCAAGGCCGAAGCGCAATTTCTCAGCCTGACCCGGGCGGTTGAAAAGGACAATATCGGATACGCCAAGAGTCGGCGTGATCGGGTGGCAACGGAGTTCCGGCGTCTTGAAATTCGCGCAATCAAGGTGCGAACCATCGGTGAAGTGCGCAGTTTGCTGCAGCGGGCCAAGCGCGAAAAAACATTTAAAATCGCGCCCAAAACGTACCAGGAGGCCCAACAAAAGCTGGCGGCGGCCGATGAATTCATTACCAAAAACCCTTACGCCAAAGAGCAAATGCGCCGCAAGGCACAGTCTGCGCTTTTCAGCGCCAAGCGGCATTTGGAAATCGCCCGGCAGGCCAATGCGCTTGAAAACATGCAGCCGGAGCCGATCGCGCTGCTGATCGAAAAGGATTTGCAGGCAATTGCGAGCAAACTCCAAGCGCCGGACATGCGTGATCGGAATTTTGATACACAGGTGGAGAACATTGTCGGCTCTGTTGTGGCACTGCAATACGAGCGCACGGCCATGCGGGAGAAAGCCAACGACCAGCAGAAGCTGACCGATCGTCTGCAGGTGCGGCTCGCTGAGTTGGAAGGAAAAACCAAAGCCGAGCAAAGTGCCAAAGAACGGCTACTGGCCGAGAAACAGTTCAACGAGCTGTTTGAGAAAGTGCGGACCTACTTTGAACCGAAGGAAGCCGAGGTATACAAGCGCGAAGGACAGCTGGTAATCCGGCTGAAGGCCATGGGATTTCCGATCGGTCAGAGTATCATCCTGCCGAATAACTACGCGCTGTTGAGCAAAGTGCAGCGCGCCGTGCGCACCTTTGACGATGTCGATTTGATTATCGAGGGACACACCGACAGCACCGGATCCGAAGAGGTCAACGATCTGCTGTCCGAGCAGCGAGCGGATGCGGTTCGCCAGTATCTCGTCGCAAACGAGACCCTTGCCTTCGATAAGATCATCGCCGTCGGCTACGGCTCCCACCGCCCGTTAGCCTCGAACAAAACCAATAAAGGTCGAGCGATCAACAGGAGGATCGATCTGATCATCACTCCCCACTTCAAACCGGGTGCCGGCGCCAATTAGTGCTGATCGACGGCGATTGGATGGGACTGATAGGTGTCCAATTCATAAATGAGCATATTTCTCACTCAGACAAGGCCGTAAAGGGGTTTTCAGCTGAGGCGCACGTGAGTGCGCTGTAGCCGGAAACCCACGGAGAACACTGTCCAGCGGGAAAACGTCCATTTTGGATGCTCACTCATTTAGGGAAACGGTAATGTGCGGAAGATTTGTCAGGCACAGCTCGCTTCGTCTGATCGAGCAGACTTTCAACGTCGACGTTACGGAGTTCCAAACCACTCCCAGCTATAACATTTCTCCCACCCAGAAAGTGCTTGCCGTCGTGAGCAACGATCGCGTCCGTCTGACAGAGTTGCACTGGGGGCTGGTGCCATTTTGGGCAAAAAATTCGCAGATCGGCAATCGAATGATCAATGCACGCGCGGAAACGGTGGCCGAAAAACCGAGTTTCCGCAACGCTTTTGCAAAGCGCCGCTGTCTGATTGTGGCCGACGGTTTTTACGAGTGGAAAGGGGCAAAAGGCGACAAACAACCGTTCTATTTTACGTTACCCGACGATTCCCTGTTTGGTTTTGCCGGATTGTGGGAAGTGTGGAAAGGAGCCGATGATTCCCGGGAGTATCGGTCCTGCGCGATCATTACCACAGAAGCCAGCGAGAGTGTCCGCGACATCCATCACCGGATGCCGGTTATCCTTCGTCCGGAAATGCATGCTGCCTGGTTGGAACCTTCGACCCGCAGCCCCGACCATCTGAAACAGATTCTGTCGGAAGGATTTTTCAGTCAACTCGTCCACCATCCGGTCTCCAGACAGGTGAATTCCACCCGCAACAACGATCCGGCGTGTATCCATCCGATTGGTACAAAAAGCCCACCGCAGTGATGAACGATCCGTTAGGATTTCACCAGCCCGAGGTGTATCGCCCGGTCCCACAGCTGCCGGGCCAACCGCACGGTGGCCGCATCGATCATCCGGCCGTCCACGGCGGCAGCCCCGCGCCCGTTGGATCGTGCTTTGTCGTAGGCTGCCAGAACCTTGCGGGCGCGATCGATGTCCTCGGCGGAGGGGGAAAAGACCGTGTTGATCGGCTCGATTTGATCCGGATGGATCGCCCATTTGCCGTCGCAACCCAAAGCGCAGGCGATCAATGCCGATCGTCGCAGGCCGTCCGGATCGGTATAGTTGCCGTAGGGTGCGTCAATCGCCATCACTCCGTGCGCTTTGGCTGCCATGACGATACGGCTCAGCGCAAAGTTCCAGCGGTGACCCGGATACAATGATTCTTCTTTTTCCCCGTGTCCGGAAATGGAGACCAGGCGGGCTCCGATCGAAGCCGAATAGTCGGCAACCCCGAAAACCAGCGTTTTCAGTCGATTGCTGGCGCCGGCGATCTCGGAGATTTTCTCCAACCCGATGGCGGATTCGATAATGGCCTCGATGCCAATCTGCCGTGATAAACCACGGTGCATTTCGACACCGCGCAGCAGGCGATCGGCAAAGTGAATGTCTCCGCAGTGATCGACCTTTGGAATCACGACCGCATCGAGAATCGAACCACTCTCTTGGCCCAATGCGATCAGATCACGGTAACCGAATGCCGTGTCGAGCGAATTGATTCGGGCGGTGACGGTCTTTCCCGCCCAATCGATGGACTCCAGGGAGCGAATGACGATTTTCCGGGCGTTGTCCTTTTCATTGACCGGAACACTGTCTTCCAGATCCAGCATGATCACATCGGCAGGGCTCTTGGAGGCCTTGCGGTGCATCTTTTCGATGTGACCCGGCACAGAAAGGATTGATCTGCGGGGTTTCATCATTTCATTCCTCCGCCACCTAAAAATGCTGTAAAAAAGATCCCTCCATCCCCATTTCCTGATCCAGACGCCGAAACATGGCTCCGGTAGACGTATAGGACAATCGCGCTGATGGTGTCAAATCTGTAAACGCCACACGTTTGCCCGCCGAATCACTTTGTGTCATAATCTGACCTGTCACCGGCAGGTTTCTGGCCAGGCTCCCTTGAAACAATTGCTGCAAATCCGCCCTATGGACCAACACAAAGGAACCGCGCAAATGACAGTGACGGACGACGAAAAACCGGCCTTGTTGGTTATCGACATGGTCAAAGACAATTTTGATCGACGTGCCCGGCTGCCGATCACCGCACTGGCGGTTCGGATCGTCGATCCCATCAATCGGATGTTGACCGTTTTCCACCGGAAGGACTGGCCCGTTGTTTTTGCCACCGATGCTTTCCGGCGGCAGGACTTCATCTTCAAAGGCCGGATGAAGCCTCACTCCCTGGCCGGCAGCGAAGGCGCGGAACTGATAGATGAGCTGGATCGTCAACCCCAGGACCTATGGCTGCCCAAGCCGCGATTTTCGGCGTTTTTCAACACCGGCCTTGAACACCGGTTGCGGGAGATGAAGGTGACACTGTGTGCCGTGGCGGGCTTGGCGACCCACTTCTGCGTTTTGACCACCGCGCTGGATGCGCTCTGTCATGATTTCAAGGCGGTGCTGCTGGAAGATTGTTCGGCAGCGCCATCGGAAAGCACGCATGAACAGGTGATGGGTACGTATCGCCGCAACCCGCTTTTTCCTCTCTTTCAAGTGGCAACGTCCGACGAACTGTTGAATGCACTCACGGGAGTTCGGTCATGAGCCCCGGCGGCCGCGTTTTTATGGTTTCTCTTTACTTGATGCTGATCGGTGCGACCGCGCTTTTTCCGGGATGCAATGGCGATACCCAGGTGTCGGTGGACAGTGCCCGGATGAGGGCGAGCGCGTGGAAGGAACACCCCGCCAGCCCGATTCTGGTTCCGGGACGGCCGGGCTCATGGAACGAGATGCGGGCCGACACGGGAAACAGCATAATCTCTTATAAAGGCCGCTGGTATTTGTACCACAGTGGTGAGGATGCCCGCCAGATCGGTCGAATCGGTTTGCATGTTTCCACAACAGACAGAATCGACGGCCCGTGGCAGGTGATGCGGACCAAGCCGATTCTTGGACCCGGTGCGGCGAGTTCCTGGGATGGCAGATCGGTGGCCCATCCTGCCGTGCTGCGCCACGACGGCGTGTTCTGGATGTACTACGGCGGGACCGACGGCAGGCGTCAACGCATTGGGCTGGCTCGTTCCGGCAATGGGATCGAGTGGAAGAAACTGCCGGGGCCGGTTTTTTCTCCCGGTCCGGCCGGAGCGTGGGACGCCGGCGGGGTCATGCACCCGTCGGTGGTCCATGACGGTGGGCGCTTTGTGATGGCATATTGCGGCTGGCCGGAGGGGCGCAGTGAAATTCACGCGCGTATCGGTATTGCCGTCAGCATCGACGGGTTGAAATGGTCTCGGCTTTCCGAAGAGCCGGTACTGGGTTTCGGCGCCAAGGGGCGATGGGATGAAATTGGATTGCTGGCTCCGAGACTCTGGGTGGAAAACGGGCGCTACTACATGAACTACTCGGGCAAGGAGGCCGACACCGCTATGAGCAGCCTGGGGCACGCAACCGCCGATACCCCCGACCAATGGACGAAGAGTGCCAACAACCCGATGCTGCACCACTCCGAGGTTCGCTATCATGAGATCGAGTGGGCAACTCCCGTCTGGGTTGAACGACGCTGGTACCTGCTGGCAACCGCGTACTTCGATCGCGGTGTAACCACACTCTGGCAAGAAGTGATTCGCTAACGCCTATGCAGCAATTGCCGATTTAGCGAGCATCCGTGCCGTTCTTGGATGAAGCCGCATCATCCAGCGGCACCCACGGATAGCGATCTTCGCCGACCGGCGACCAGAAGAGTTTGCCGGAGTTGCGCCAGCCGTCCAGGACAATTCCCTCCTGAAAAGGCTTTTTACGGGTAGTAACGATCACGCTGTGATGTTCGCGCAAATCGCTTCCGCGGTGGGCCACGATGCGCTGAAGGTGCAGCTGGCTGAGATTCAACTCTTTTAGATGCTTTAATAGATCTTCCGTCCAGTGGTAGCAAAGACCGCGCTGCTTCCAGCCAAGTTTGACCAGAATATTGTGCAGCTGCGGGGGGCGTACAACGCGATACCGGCGGCCCAGCAGTGCTGCATGCGTGACAGCGGATTGCGCGACTCCTCTGGCCTCGTTCTCGCTTACGCCGGGATCCAGAGCCAGAAGCGCCTGTGTGAGATGGTCGATTCGCTGAAGATGGTCGTTTGGCACAGGCTGCGAATCCACGGGACGAATTCCGGTAATCGTCGGCGTCGTTCGGCCGCAACCAAATGATCCCAGAGTGATCGCCGAAAGGATGGTGACCCAAACGACGCGGTGGCGGTTTGATTTCATGGGGCAGTTTGCCGGGTCAGTTGTCGTTGGTTGGATAACTGTTGCTGTCCGCATATCCCACACTTCGGGGCGTTGTCAACGCTAATCGCGGCAGACAAATACTGCGCTGCATCCGTCCGGATGGGTAATCGCTTGGACTTGCAAGAACCGGTGGTTGCGCGTATTCACGCTTAAGGGGACAAGCCTGCATCCAAGCGGCTTCCGCGTTCTTCATGGGTGACCGGGGTGAACCGGACACAGACAAAAGCGCTTATCTTCCTTTTTCCGGAGTTCTCGCGTTTCTTTGCCGGGATCCATTGGATTCGAATGGTAACAAAAATGCCACAATGTGGCATTTTTGTCAACTATTTGGAATGAAATCCGCGGAGACCACAAGCCGTAGGTCAACCATGGCGGACGTTTGCTGCGCGATAAAAGGATCTTCAGGAGCACACATCACGATCTTGACCCGACAGCAGGCGGTTCAGGTCGAAGACGAGCCGGCGGTGCCGAAAAGGACAGGCAAACACCAGTCGCGTGGCGCACAACACCAATCCGGTGGTGTTTTTGTTGTCTCTGCCGTAAGCGGGATCGCCCATCACCGGATGGCCGGCCGATGCGAGATGGCGGCGGATCTGATGCTTTCGACCGGAGCCGGTTCGGATTTCAAGACGCGATGTGTTTTCTCCCGGATCAAAGGAAAGGACCGTGTATATCGTGACGGCCGGCTTTCCATCGAGCGATCGATCGATTTGCCCGGTGCTTGCCGCCTGACCGATGTCACCGCGAACAGTTGCCCGATATACCTTCTCGATGTCACGCCGGCGGAACAGCTCCGACAGCCTGGCCGCCGCTGCCCGGCTGTGGGCCAGCACCACCAGTCCACTGGCTTCCCGGTCCAGGCGGTGCACCGGGAAGACGGGTCTTCTCGTCCCAAAGTAAGTTTCCACTTGCCGAACCAGGGCGCAATGGTCACCGTATACATTGCCATGGGTCATCAGCCCCGCCGGTTTGAACCAGACGCTGAAACGGGAGCAGTCTGCCAGGCAGCGTGCTGCCGGCGGCTCCACTGACAGTTTGCGTTCATCGTAGTGAAGCTCAACCAAATCCCCGGAACGCAAAGCGGCCGTCGCCCGCCGGATTCTTTTTTTACCTCGACCCGTGCGCTTGAGCTGTACCGCACCTTTTTTCATGGCGGTCTTGATTTTTGACTTCGACAGGCCGGATTCGGCCGAAAGGGTGTCGCAGACCGAACCGGCATCGCTATGTTCGATCCGAATCTTCAGTGTCAGACGCTGCGGTCGCTGTGTTTTCATATTCAACGCCGATTCTTTTTGGCGGTCTACCCTTTCGTGAAACAGTTTCAGCCGGATGGAAAAAATAGGATTGAAAAACTGCGGGCAGTACTACGGCAACCGCATTTACTTGTCAAGTAAACGGTAAACAGGATCGACCGATCATTTCCCGTCGCAGCGAATCAGCGGGAAGCGATCAGCAAGAATTCCACCGGCTTCGGCTTGATTTCATATCTCGCTGTGTGTATGCTTTTGGCTAATCGAAGATGGTCTTTAATGGCTGTGGCTATCGATTTAAACCAGGCAGTGACGAACGAACTCCGATCGGACGACGATTGATCCAATAGCCAGGAAAACCGTTTGAACCCAAGTTTCGAGGGATAAATGTATGCATGCTGATTCGTTTGCGATTACCGTTGAAGTGGTGCCGCCGCCCGGTCCTGAAACCGAACCGATTCTTTCCGCATTGGGATCGCTGGGGCGATTGTCCTTTGATGGCTTCAGTGTCGCCACCAATCCGGTGGCGAAACCGAGAATGAGTGCGATGGCTCTCTGTGCGCTCATTCAGAAGCAAACCGGAAAACCGGCCGTTTTGCACTGCACCACCCGGGATCATAACCGGATCAGCCTCCAGGGGTTGCTGTGGGGGGCTGTTGCGCTTGGACTCGAAACGGTTTTGGCGGCAACGGGCGACTTCGTTGCGCTGGCAGAGCGTGCAACAACCACGGATGTTCGTGACTTGGATGTCTTCGACCTGGTGGGCATGTCCCGATCGGCGGGTTTGCG
>JAHEIV010000479.1 GCA_024639205.1 Deltaproteobacteria bacterium
ATCACAAACAGCTGCACAATCACCGCGGTAGCTACAATAAAGGCAGAACGCCTCCTGCAAGATAGAGGCCGGTGCGAAAGTCTTCCATTGGCCGGATGATCATTAAACCAAAAAACAGGATGAGAGCCAGCAGGGCAGCCGCATGCGGTATCCCGCCCCGCAATCGGGCGGATTCTTTCCGAAAGATGGTCGCAGGCCTGATATCTCGCAGTCGCAGCAGTGGCAACAAAGCAAACAGCGTCACCACAACGATGCCCAAAACAGCGCCTTCCAACGCCCCGGACCACGAAATTCGCCACTGTACGACACCGGGTATCATTTCAGCAAAAAACAGCGCCAACACGTTTTGTACGACAACACCCGCCACCAGGCCGGTCAGCGTACCGACCAGGCCGAGCAGAAGCAGCACCAACGCATAGTGGACGGCAATGAAACGGCCGGTGGCCCCGACGGTTTTCATGATCGCAATGGTTATCTCCTTTTCCTTCAAGTAGGCGGTCAGCGAGCTGTATATGCCGATCCCGGCCAACAGCAGGGTAAAAATACCGTTGAAAGTCAGAAAAAAGAGAAAACGATCAAAAAAACGCTGGATACCCGATTGGGCGGTTCGATAGGTGTCGACTCTTTCAAAGGCATCGTCGGCTTGGCCCCTCAGTTCATCCGCAACGCGGTTGAGCGCCCCGGGATCGCGGACTTTCAGCAGCAGCACGTGTCGCACCCGGCTGCCCTTTCCGAGCAACGCCAGGCTCTCCAGATCTGCTGTTGAAACCATCACCCGCGGACCAATGGAAAAAATACTCACCGGCCGGTCGGGTTCTTTCAACAATGTATCGGCCACCGTAAGATTGGCCATGCCAATCCGCAGCCGGTCCCCCGGCCGGATCTGCAGCCGTTCGAGCACTGCCGGTTCGACGACCACGCGTCCTTTGCCGAGCACGTCAGCAAATCGCCGGCCGGATGCAAGTTCTGCGGCCCCGTAAAACGGATATCCGCTACCCACCACCTTGACCCGGGAAAGCAGCGAAGCATCTCCCCGCTCGGTGCGCACAACCGAATAAAACTCGTAATAGCGAACACTTTGCGCCCGATCCGTTTGACGCAGCCTCTCGACGGCATCGACCAGAGAGGCAGAGAATTCCTGCCGCGAGCGGATGATGATATCGCCGGCATGCAGGGCCTTGGCGTCACGCAGCACCACCTGGTTTACCGAATCGGCGAACCCGCCGATAGCCACCAGGGTTACCAGGGCCAGCACCACGCAGGCAACGAAAATGACGGCCTGACTGCGGGTTGCGTAAATGTCCCGCAGTATGAATCTAGTGTGGAGCATGCGGTTGACTTCCGTCTCTGACGCCGTTGATGCGACCATCTTCCAGCAGGACAATGCGGTCGGCACGGGCGGCAATCTCCTGGTTGTGGGTTACCAGAATCATGGTGCTGCCCTGCTCGCGATGGAATCTGGTCAGTAGTTCGAGGATGGCACGCCCGTTTTCGGAGTCCAGGTTTCCGGTGGGCTCATCGGCGAAAATGATTCGGGGCTGGTTGATCAATGCCCGACAGATTGCCACCCGCTGCATTTCACCGCCGGAGAGTTGATGGGGAAAGTTGTCGATACGGTGCGATAGCCCGACCTGCTGGAGCAGTTGAAGCGCCTTTTGCTTCGCCTGCCGATCGCGGCGGAGTTCGGCTGGGAACATCACGTTTTCCAGCGCTGACAGCGACGGAACGAGATGAAAGGACTGAAAGACGAAGCCAAATAGCTGATTGCGCATAGGCGCGAGGTCGTCTTCGGCAACATCGGTAATGTCATTTCCGTCAACAACGACCCTGCCATCCGTGGGTTTGTCAAGCCCGGAAAGAAGGCTGAGCAGGGTGGTTTTCCCGCTTCCGCTGCTTCCCTCGATGACCACAAATTCCCCCGATCGCACCGACAAAGAAATGTCGGTCAGCACCGGTATCTCGCGATCTTCTATCCGATAGGTTTTGGATACCTCTTTGGCTTCGACAATGCGCATTGAAACTCATCCCATCCTGCGGCTGACGGTTTCCCTTTCCCCGGCAGCGTCCTTAAAAAGTAAACCTAATCACATGCAATCGCGCGGGCAACCCCACCTGGATTTCAAGATCGAAGATGCAAGCCGTATTGACGCTCCCGGCCGGGACGCTGGAAACAGGCCAGAAACATTTCATTGAACTGAAAGGGATCTAGATTACCCATCATCGGCCGGGAACAAATGGGCCGAGAAGGGACTGTAATAAAGATAAGGGGTGGGCTTTTTTGTCCACAGAAGGGTAAAAAACCTACAAAAACCAGAATAAGACCACGGCTCAGGTTTTCTTTTTTCCTTTCAGGGCCGCCTGCAACTTTTCGCCCAGCGATCCGAGCGAAGTTTGGGAGCTGTCGGCATATTGTTTCCAATTTCCGGCATTGCCGGCATCTCCCGGGCTGAGCGTGATCTTTCGATCCGCAAGGTTTATTTCATCGATCACCACTGGCAGCTTGTCGCCCTCTTTACATTTCTCGATGGCAGAGGGAACCGCAGCCTGGTTGATTTTCGATTTGGGCATCAGTCCGGTGACGCCCGGGCGAAGGGTAACGAAATACCCGAATTTTTCCTTTTTCTCCAGCGTACCTTCCACGCTTTGGCCCACACGGTAATGATCGGGTACCTCGATCCAGGGATCTCCTTCGGCATCTCGGATACTCAGCGACACCCTGCGCTGATCCAGATCGATATCCTTGATCATCACGTCCACCGCTTGCCCCGGCTGCACGATGTCCTCGGGTTTTACCACCCTTCGCAG
>JAHEIV010000480.1 GCA_024639205.1 Deltaproteobacteria bacterium
TACCAGCGGTCGCTTGCGGACACAAAGAATGCCCTCATCGGTGAATTGGTGGCCGCGGCCGACGAGATTCTGGACTCGAAGATTCCACCGGGCCTGGATACCGTCCGGGCTGCCGGTTCCAAAATTGCAGAAGCCATGCAGATCGACCCAAACCATCCGGCAGTGGTCGACTACAATAACCGGCTGAAAAAAGAGGAATCGCAGCTTCGGGTTACTGTGAAGAATTTTTACGCATCGGCCGAGAAAAACATCCAGAAGCAGCAATGGGTCGAAGCGCACGCCAAACTGCAGCAAATCGAACAGCTGCTCCCCGGTTACGAGGATACCGGCCGTCTTTTGAAGCTCGTTGCCGCCAAGGGCGCGCCGGCCCTGCTGCAGGAAGGCAAAAAACTGTTTGACCGGCAAGATTACAAGGCGGCGGCGGTCTACTTTCAGCAGGTGCTCGATATCGACCCGCAGCTTCAGGAAGCCAAGACCTACCTGGACCTCGTTCATGAACGCGACACAAAGCAATACTTTTTCGAGGAAGGCAACAAGGCGCTGGCAAACGGAAAATGGACGCAGGCCGAACGGGCTTACCGACGGGCACTGACATACGATCCGGCCGATGAAGAGATCAAAAAATCCATCGGCAGCCTGCAATACAAAGCAGCGTTTCATTACATGCGCGAAGCACGCAGCCACATGTTCGCCGGCTGGCTGTTCAATGCTTTCATTAGCTACGATTTGGCGGTGAAAAATGCCGACACCCGTCAGCACCCGGAGCTTGAATCCCATCTGCTGTCGCTGGGCAACGAACTGGGGACGGCAACCGGTGCGGTGGCAGAGCGCCTTGCCGCAGAAGGCCGATACGGATCTGCATGGTTCTGGTACCAGAAAATAAAGGATGTCGATCCTGATTTTCCGGAGTTGTTCTACCGCAGCCAGACCATGGAAGACGAAATCATGCGGAGACTTCGCAAATCGATCGCGGTCTTTGACTTCGGACCCCCGAGCAGCGCACCGGACGCCGGGGCGATATTTGCCAACAATTTGAGCACTTTTCTTTTCAAAAACGCCAGCAAGGATATCAAGATCCTGGAAAGAGAGAACCTGAAGTCGATTCTGGAGGAGATGAAGCTGGGCCAGATCGGCGTCGTGTCTACCAATACAGCAAAAGAGATGGGCCGTGTTTATGGTATCGATGTGGCCGTTATGGGAAATGTGCTGCGCTACAACGTGGACTCCACCAGCTATTCGGACACAAAGACCGTCACCTATCAGATCAAGAAAACCGAAGAGAATATCGACTACCTGAACTGGAAAGCCCGCAACCCAAATCCAACCAAAGAAGAACTCGATCAGGCACCGGTGCCATTCATCCACAAAATGGTCGATGTGGAAAAGGAGTACAATGTATCGACCCACAAGAAAGTCGCTTTTGTCACTGTCTCCTTTCGCATCGTGGATGTGAAAACCGGTGAAAACATCCTGGTAGACACGGTCCTGCGCAACAAAACGGCCACCGATGATACCAGTGCCGGGGTGCAGATCGCCGGAATCAAATACGACGCGTTGGAAATTCCGACAGACACCGAACTGCTGCAGGGGCTGACCAGTGAGGTTGTGGAAGAGCTCGGGCAGGAGGCATTGCGCCCGATGCAAACGCTGGAGAAAACCTACTTCGATCTGGCAGAGAAGTACCTGAGGCGCCGCGACAACATCACAGCTGCAGAGTATTTCGTCGACACCATCTTCACCGAAAAAATCAAAGTGGTTAAAGGGTCACAACTGACCCGGGAAGCCGGCCGGAATTTAGAAGACATTTTCCGTCATTTCAAAGTGCAATCCGAAGGCTAACAGGAGATAGCCAATGAATTCTCCAAGAGCTCTCCGCTGTGTTGCGGTAATACTCCCGTTTGCATGTTGCCTTCTGTTGATTTCGCTGTCCGACTCCCATGCGGACAGCGACTGCAGTGACGTTGCCGACCGGATCACACACGGCGGAATCGTGTGGACCGAAAATGCCATATTCGTGCAAGGAACGGCAGCACCGAATCTCTCCGATCCGTACAAGTCCGTTGCGACCATCAAGCGGGAAACTCAACGCGCTGCCACATTGGACGCGTACCGCAAAGCCGCCGAAGTACTTGCCGGTGTAAATGTGACCGGTGATCGGATGGCTTCAGACTCCCCCCAGGTAACTGCCCGCATTCAGGCATACGTGCGACAGCCGCAGATCTGCAAGGCAAAGTATTATGCCGACGGAGGGGTGGACATGGTGGTAAAGGTCCCGCTCTCCGGTGAACTGGCGCAAGCCCTGTTGCCGGAGGCCGGCGCAAACGTGGCAGCTGCCAGCTCGAATTTTAGCGGACTGATTGTCGATGCCGGACGCTTGCCCTTCTCTCCGGCCCTGTCGCCGCGCTTTTTGGCGGCCGATGGCCGGGTCCTGTTCAGTCAGGAAAATGTCAGCGTTGAAGTGATCCGAACCGGATCGGCGGTGCGCTACGTCAATTCCGGAAAACGGATCACCCGGGCGATGGTGGGCTCCCGGCCGCTGAAAGCAAATGCCATCGCTCTCGGCCCCCTGTCACCAAGCGATCTGATTTTAGAGCAGCACGCCGCCGAGGAGCTGCGGAAATCACCGGGCTTTCTGGGAAATGGGAAAATCGTCATCATCACCGCAGCTCCGCAACCACTGAGCTGCAAGGATCTTTTCCCGGTCGTGAAAGATCATCTGATCGACTGGGAACGGAAATTGGTCCTGGCCAGAGGTTTCGGTCGAATGAACTTCACCGGCAAGGAAGACGAGGCGGTTCG
>JAHEIV010000481.1 GCA_024639205.1 Deltaproteobacteria bacterium
TCGACATCTCGGATTTCGGTATTTTGCCCTCGTCGATCAACAGCCTGCCGATGCTGCGATAGGGGTGGCCGTTGGTGGAATCGTAGTGCACATTCAGGACGGCTCCGCTGTCGAGAAAAATTCGCCCCGACCCCTGGATCTGAAGAAAAAACAAATCGACGGGATCCCTCAGCCATGCCAGTACGGGAGCGCGGCCTTCCAGCAAATCGTCATTTTCGATCTGTTGGCGATCATAATAGGGCACCAGGGAGAGATCGGTGAGGCGACCGGTGATCGTCTCACCGCTGAACTTGTCGGAAAACCGAGAAAGATCGATGCGGATCAGGTCGTCAGGACGACCGAAAATCGGTACCGTATACAGACCGTTTTTTTCCGTCCTTCCTCTGAGAAAAGGTTCGTAATATCCGGTAAACAGCACTTTCCGGCTGCCATCTTTTCCAGAGCAGCGGTACACATGGTAGTTTTCCTTGAGAAATTGTCGGACTTCCCTTGAAGAAGGCCGACTGCGGATAAAGGTCAAAAACGTTTCCAGCGAGTAGAGCATGTGTCCAGTCGAATACCGATCGTTTCCGAAGACAAACTCTCTGTCCGGCGGAACATCGGTGAGGTAGGCGATACTCTGACGGATGCTGTGCTCCAGCCCGTCGAAGTGCATATCGTCTGTAAAACCAGGTTGCTGCGATGGGCGAAGCGGGACCAGGGCTTCACGTGTTGGTACGGCGCATCCGGTCATGATCAAGATCGGCAGCAGCACGACGAGACAGGTGAAATTGATGATTCGTTGCATATCAACAGGATCCTCAAATTTGATCGATTTGAGTCAAGCGACGGGAAACAACCCGCCGCTGCGCGTTTATCAAGCAACCGGGCGAACCCCTGAGTCAGCTTGAACTACGGTTTTTGTGCACGGTAATGCCCGCTTTTACCGCCCGTTTTCTCCATCAAACGAATATCCGTAATTTCCATTTCCCGATCGGTTGATTTGCACATGTCGTACACCGTCAGGGCCGACACGGCAACTGCCGTCAGCGCCTCCATTTCCACGCCGGTTTGACCCACGAGGCGGGCGGTGGCTTCAATACCGATGACACATTTTTCGACATCCGGGTGGAAGTCAATGCGCACATGGGAGATGTTCAGCGGATGACACATGGGAATGATGTCGGCGGTTTTTTTGGCCGCCATGATACCGGCAATCCTGGCTGTTTCCAGAACGTTGCCCTTTTTTACTTTCTGGTCGAGGATCTGTTGCAGCGTCTCACAGCGCATCTTGACGAAAGCCCGAGCCCTGGCCATCCGCGGACTGGCGGGCTTTTCGGTGACGTCGACCATTCGCACCCGGCCGTCCGGATCGATATGAGTAAATTCAGACATCGCTGTCTCCTTTGACGGTCGCAATCGTTTTCCGGCCGGATTCCAGCCATGCTTCTGCGCGGTCCAGGTCCTGAGGGGTGTTGATATTGAAAAACGAAATCAGATCCGGATCTGCAGACCGCAGCAGTTCTTCACCGATTTTTGTCACCCGGACGGCGGGAAAAAACGACTGGATCTTGAATTGCTGCCCCATCAGCAGCTTTTCGATGTTTGCCAGGCAATGCTTGGAATAGATTGCGCAAAGGGGCTCCATACCGGCGGCTGTCTCGGGAATGACGACATCGGCAGACGGTCCCAGCGCATCGAGAAGCGTTTGAACGACTCCGGTTTGGAGAAACGGTGCGTCACAGGCCGCAAAGAAGGCGTGTGGATGGGCAGCGTGGAAAAGACCGGCATGAATGCCGGTCAAAGAGCTCCGGCAGGAAAAGATATCGGTGACAATGTGAAGATCCCAGGAAAGGTATTTCAAGGGTTCGTTGGTAACCAGGACGATGTCGTCAAACAGGGGCTGAAAGACGGCCAACAGGTGTTCGATCATCGGTTTGCCCCCGACGGTAACGAACGCCTTGTCTCTGCCGGCAAAACGCGAGCTGAGGCCCCCTGAAAGAATCACCCCGGAGCAAGACTTTTTCATGATTGGAGCAATCAGGCCCCCCCCATCTGTTTGATTCGAGCAGTACAACTAAAATAAGCATAAATAAAACACCGCCTGAAATCAAGGCTGTTTCCAGCGTCGCTGAAGTGATAGAGGAGCGACACATAATTCTTGAATTCGTCTTACCGCGTGGTATAAGGTAAACAGTTGTCCCGTTCCTATGGGCAGCCGCTGAGCGCAGCAACCAACAGTCGACCCGGGGGGGTCATGGGAATCCACGAGCACAAAACGGCCGCACCGCAATCGGTGTCAATCGGGATCATCACGGTATCCACCACCCGATCACTGGAAACGGATGAAAGCGGCCTCTGGATACGTGAACAAGCCATTACGGAGGGGCACACAGTCGTTCTGCACCGTGTGGTTCCGGATAAAGCGGCGGCTATCAGAAATGCCGTGCTGGAAGCGGTCCGGGAGATATCCCCTCAAGTGCTGATCCTCGACGGCGGAACCGGAATCAGCCCATCGGACGTGACGATTGAAACACTGCGGCCGATGTTTTCAAAGGAGATGACTGGATTTGGCTCCCTGTTTGCCCATCTGAGCCACCGGCAGATCGGTTCGGCAGCCATACTGTCACGGGCAACAGCCGGCGTTATGGACGGTACGGTGGTCGTCTGCCTGCCGGGAAGTTTGAATGCCTGCCGGCTGGCCTGGCAGGAGATGATTTCTTCCGAGCTTCGCCATCTGGCGCACCACGTTCGAGAGATGTGATGTGGCTGCAGCATTTAAGCCGGCGATGAACGGAACCAACCTGAAAATGAGAGCC